>JAYTRQ010000487.1:0-4246 GCA_043746125.1 Armatimonadota bacterium
GAGATCGCACGCTCTTTAGGATGTGAAATCGTCCATCACCCGTTCGAGAACTACTCGCAGCAACGGAACTGGGCGCAGGAACACGCGGGTCTGACCCCCAACTCCTGGGTGTTGCACTTGGATAGTGACGAGGTTGTCTCTCCCGAACTGGCAGCCTCCTTGCAGGCCGCAATAGCGGAAGGCAAGGAGGGGCTGGACGGCTATCTGATACAGCGCCTCTCGTACTTCCTGGGCCAGCCTATCCGCTACGGCCACATCAATCCGAGCTGGCACCTGCGCCTGTTCCGGGCGGGCGCGGGTTACTGCGAGCACCGGCTCTACGACCAGCATTTCGTCGTGCCGGGCCAGACCCAGCGCCTCAAGGGGCTGCTACTGGACCTGCAATTGACCTCGCTGGAAGCTTGGACGGCCGCGCACAACCGCTGGTCAACGGCGGAAGCCCACGAGGTGATGGCACAGCGGCTGGGGGAGGGGACCGAGGGCGGCCAGCTTCAAGCCTCCCTGACGGGTGACATTCGTATGAAGAAGCGGTGGCTTAAGAACAACGTCTGGTACAAAACTCCGCTTATGGTGCGGCCCCTGCTGTTCTTCCTTTACACCTACTTCCTGCGGCTGGGCTTTTTGGATGGCAAAGCGGGCCTGGTGTATCATGTTCTGCAAGCGTTCTGGTTCCGCTTCCTGGTTGACGCCAAGCTTTATGAAGCCCAGCAGGAGGCGCAGCCTCGCTCAGCTTCCCCTGGAGGTTAAGATGACACGTCCAAGACTTCTCTGTCTTTTTTCGTGCGCGGCCTTTGCGCTCTTGGCCCTGATGTTCTTGGCCGGGATGCCCCTCATGGCGGCCTCTACGTCCGACGTCTACAACGCCAAGACGGACCCGCGCCTGCCTGCACACCCGACGGGTGACGGACGCACTGATGATCTGCCGGCCCTGCGCGCCGACTGCAACTACTTGCGCTTTGGCCACCCCGGCACACTCTACCTGCCCACCGGGCGGTACCGCATGGACAACGGCCAGGGATCTGGGCTATCCTTGTACAGCGGCGTCACGTTGTGCGGGGCGGGACGGGGCCGAACGGTCCTGACCGGCACGGGCAATGCCGAGGGGCGGGGGTTCCTAGTGCAGTTCTATCAGGCCCGAAGCGCGGGGCTGACCGATCTCTCTTTGGTTAACGCGACGCCCCCGGAACTTCCTCCTTACAATCGTCCGTTCCAAAATTGTATGGACACTCCCAGTCCGTGTGCCGACATCACTCTCAAGGACGTTGACTGGGATCTGGGTTGCGGGAAAGATATCACCCTGGACTCGGTCGCCGGCCTGGACATCGAAGGCTGTTATTTTGACGCTCGCAGGGCCAATCATAGCTTCCTCTGGTTGAAAAGCTCTTCGCCGCTCACGTTCATCGGCAACACGATCCGTTATCAGGTTGGCCGGCTCCTGGTCGGGGGGTGTTCCGGCATCATCAAGGGCAACAGGCTCCTGCGTCTGGGCGGCATCCCCAGCCCGCGCCTCGTGGAGACCGGCGGTATCGAGTTCTCGTTCGCCCACGACCTTCAGATTGTCGGCAACCGGATCGAGTGCCTGGGCGAGCCGGACACCACCCACAACGATGGCGAAGCGATCCTGGCGCAGAACCAGTTCGTCAACACGGACAAGCCTGCTAGAGAGGGACAGACGCAGCGAGTCGTCATTGAAGGCAACCTGCTGCTCAACAACCCGAAGGGCATTGAGTTCTACCAGGGAGCAGTGGACTGCAAAGTGACCGATAACACGCTCATTGACAGCGACGGTATTACGCTCCGAGGCTTCGACAACGGCCGTGTCCACGACCCCATCGTCAACAACGTGGTCGCCGGTAACCGCATCAGTAACCCGGCTGGCCGGCGGATTTCTCACGTCACCCTCTGGGCGCACCGCCTGGCTGCTCCCGATGTCCCGCTGGCCTCGGCCAACGTCGTCAAAGAGAATGCAGTCGTCCCCCATGTACCACACGCGGGTGTCCATCCGACGAGCCAGACGATCGTCACCAAAACCGATGGCGTCCATTACGTCGGGGTCCAGCCCTGACACTTCAAGGGAAACATTATGCCAATTCAAGCCAAAACGTACGCCGCGAGAGCCTGCTGCGGCATGGCCCTGCTGTTCGGCCTCGTCGGGGTGCCTGCCTGCGGCCAGATAGGAACTGGGGGGGCGGCCGCCACGCCCTCCAATACCAGTGTTGTTCAGACACGGGGCGGGTTGCCCAGTGTCTTCGCCAAACTGAAAAGCGGCCGGCCGGTGACGGTTGCCTATTTGGGCGGCTCCATCACGGCCGGTTCGGGGGCGACCCAGCCAAACGTCAATTCGTACCGCGCCCTCGTCGGGCAGTGGTTTACAACGACCTACCCCCAGGCCGCCGTCACCAACGTCAACGCGGGCTATGGAGGCACGGGGTCGGACTTCGGGGCGTTCCGCCTGGAACACGACGTCCTGTCGAAGCACCCCGACCTCGTGCTCGTGGAGTTTGCCGTCAACGACGGGGCGAATGCCCTGGCGGTACGGGGAATGGAAGGCATCGTCCGACATATTCGCCGCGCCAGCCCCAGCACGGACGTCTGTTTCGTTTACACGACCGTCTCCAAGTCGGTGGGCACGTATAAAAACGGGGCGGTGCCGGGGGCCGTCGCTCTGGAAGAAAAGATCGCCGCTTATTACGACATCCCCTCGGTCAACGTCGGCCTGGCCGGGGCGCAAAAGATCCTGGGTGGCGGGCTGACATCGGCCCAGTTCTTCCGGGACGGGACGCATCCGACCGATGCCGGGCATCAGACCTACGCCGATGCCCTGACCGCATTCCTGACGGACCAGGCCCAGCACGCTCCGGCCGCGCACCGCTATTCGCTGCCTGCGCCGATGCGGGCCGACACGATGGAGACCGCCCGCATGATCGCGCCCGAGGAAGTCCTGCCGCTGGCCCCCGGCTGGAGCATTGCCGACAAGAAGTTGCCCAGTCAGTTCCAGTCCGTCCTGACGGCCGACACGCCTGGTGCCGTGCAGGACATTTCGTTCTCCGGCCCCATGCTCGCGCTCTATCTCTCTTTAGGCGCGGATACCGGCTCGTTCGACTACAAGATAGACACGGGAGAATGGAAAACGATAGATCCCTTCGACTTCAAGCGCTACGGCCACCCAGCCTACCGCACGATTGCCGACGGCTTGTCCCCCACCGTTCACGTCCTTTCAGTCCGCATCAATCCGAGCCATAACCAGTACAGCTCCGGCACGACGACCCGTATCGGCTACGTCTGCGTTGACCCGACGCACTGACGGAGTGTGGAGAACGCCGAACGGCGGTACAGGCTTTATGCCTGTGCCGCCGTTTCGTTTTGTGGGCTGATCCGAGGGGGTCAGTTAGCGAGGATCGGGTTGATCGAACCGGGGAGAGTGACTGTGGTCTGGCCGACGCCGGGTGAGAAGAAGTATCCCGTGCCGGAAACGCCGGTGGCCGTATTGCCGCTGTAGATCGTGCCGAGGATGCCCGGTATGCCGAAACCGGCCGGCACGCGCGGCGCCTGCCAGAAGAAGCTCGAGAAACCTTCCGACTTGACGTAGCCGGCCTGGCAGGTCGCTCCTGGGAGCGGCTGCGAGGAGGTGAGGGTATTGCGCTTCACCTCGGTGTTCAGGACGCCGTTGCCGTGGAGTGGGCCGCCGCTCTGATAAAGGGAGACGACGACGGTCGAGAGGCGGTTGCGGCTCGGGTTTGAGACCGCGTTGTCGGCGACCAGGTTGTTCCAAAGCGGGTCGTTCCGCGTCCCTGTCGCGCTGGTGATGTCGTTCGCCCGCAGGGCAATGCCATCTGAGTCGGTCATCGTATTGCCTGCGATCACCGAATCCCACGCGCCTTCATAGATCTGGATGCCCTTGAAGTTGTTCTGGAAGGTGTTGCCCAGCACGAACAGACGATCCGTCGCCCAGGAGGTGATCGTGTAGGGGCTGCCGGCCGGCGGCGTCACGTCCCACGGCCGATCCAGCGTCAGCGTATCGGCGTCGTGGAACGTGATCGTCCGCCACTGGCCCAGTGCTTGGCCGCCCGTGATGCAGACGATGGAGCGTGGCGCGAAGGTGCTAACCTGAGACCAATCCTTTGTTGTGTCCTGTATCGTCGTGGCGTCCGCCGCCGTCAGAACGCCGGTGTCCCGGAAGTCTGGCGTGATGCTGTTCTGTGTCAGCAGCGCCTCGCCGTCGTTGTGGGCCGTGTCGGGTGTGCCC
>JAYTRQ010000488.1:0-4236 GCA_043746125.1 Armatimonadota bacterium
TCCTGCGTCGTGAAGACTTTGATGCCCTTACCATCCGGCGCAACGCGGAAGACACGGCCGTTTGGAGCGGTTCCCGCGTAGAGGTCGCCAGTGCTCCCAATCGCTAGCGAGGTCACTTCCAACTCACCCGTCTTGAAGAACGGCGTGACTTTGCCCGCCGCGTCCATCTTGTAGATGACCCCGGCGTCTCCCGTTCCTAAATACAGGCTGCCTTTGCCGTCCGGGATCATCGCCCAGACGTAGTTCTCCGTCGTGTCCGCGACCTTTTGGAGCGAGGGGGCCAGCCGCACGTCGCCCAGGCTGGTCACGGCAACGCTCTTCAGCGTGCCCGCCGCGAAGTCGCTCATTGCGCCCTGCCGCCACACCTGGGGCAGACGCCCGATTGGCTTGACCGTCGCATCCGAAGAGGCTGCCGCTGTGCTTGCGTCCGCTTCATCCCCTCCTACCCCCCCAGAATTGGTGGTAGGGGGGCCATCCGGCGCTCCCGACGCGGCGCTGGACGTCGTCGCGGTGGGGGCGGCTTTCGGCTTGGACTTCGGCTGGCTGTCGAACAGGATCGGCGCCCCGGCGTCTTCCTCCTCGCCCAGACCCGAGGACATGGCCGAGGGGCCGTCCGTACCGGGCGCGTCCGACGAAGACGAATCCGGGGAGGACGAAGATGTGCCGCCTGTGGAGGAGGAAGACGCGGGGTGGGCCGCCTCCGAGACGTCCTTACGCCGGATCGTGACGTTCAGTGTCTGGCCGCCCGTGACGATGTACGGGACGCCCTGAATGACTTTCACCTCGTCGCGCTCGGTCCGCAGGCCCGTGGAGCGGTTGGACTGCATGATGGCGGCAAGTGTCGGCGGAAGGCCGGACAGCTTCTCGCCCTTGAGGCTGATGGCCGTAGTCGGCAGAGTCAGCCGGGCGACCAGCTCGTTGTTGCGGGGCTTGGCGACGAACTGCTTGACGAGCTGCCCGATGGTAGCCGCCGGGCTGAGCGAGTCGGGCGTACGAATCTGGATCAGGCCACCGAGAAGACTGGTCATGCCGCCCTCCGAGCCGCCGCCCCGGACACTCAAAGGCAGCGTCCCGTCGGCCGTGTTCATCGGGATCTTGACCGACACCATCTGCGTGTACAGGGGCCGCTTGTAGGGCTTCAAGACGACGCCGACGTCTACCGTGTCACCGGGTGCGAAGTGGGACTGCTTGACGAATAGGTGGTCTATCTCAGCCGTATCGTGGCGGTTCTGGATGGACACGTTCATCTTGACGGACCGGACTGAGAGGGGATAAAATGAGTTGGACGACAGCAGGCGCATGAGGCCGTCCATGTCCGCCACCGCCGCCTGGTTAATGCTCAGGGCGTCGTAGAACGTGTTCGTGCGCTTGACGTGTCCGATCTCTTCCACGTCTACGTCCATCGAGACCGTCGCCACCGAGTCGCCTGGCTGCCCATGCACCTGCTCGATGGCCTGGTCGGCGACTTCCGTGATGAACTGCCCGGTCAGCAGGGGATGGTTGATGATGTGGACGCTGTAGTTCTTATGGCGGTGGAAGGCTAAGTCGTCCACCGTAATCGTCATTGGGATCATCTGCGGCATCGGCCCAATGACGCCGCCGACCGAGAAGGGTCGGTCCTGGAAGATGCGCCCGACCGTCTTGATGGGCGCCCCGATTTTGGTCGAGTCCTGGTAAGACGGGAACAGGTCAACAACGTAGGCCGTGGTCAGGGCTGCGTCAATAGGCCCTAGGCCCGCCAGCGGGTGCCCGAATAGCAGCAGCCGGTTTGCGTCTCGGTATGTCACCGTCCCGGTCGCCGTCAAGTCCATGTCGCCTTGAATAAGCGAGACACCCACGGCCGAGCCAGGCACCAATGAAGGGTTTCTCGCCAGCGGATTGGTGGCCGTCGTGTCGCTGCCTGCCGCACCGCCGCCGGCCAGCACGCTGAAGCCGAACGGTGACAGCGTCTGCCCCAGCCGGCTGATGCCCCGCATGCTCATGCCGCTGGCGATCAGGGGCATGTCGCCGAACTTGGCGAAGCCCCCGGCGCTCATACCCGCATTGGAGTTGGAGGACGAAGGCGTGGATGCGCTCAGGCTGCCGGGTTTGGAGGGTAGATCGGGACTCCAGGCGTCAAACATATACTCAATCGGCGTCGCATACCCGATGGGGGCCTTGGCGAACTGGTTGCCCATCGAAATCGCCCCGACCAGTCGACCTCCCACGTAGATCGGGCTACCGCTCATGCCGTGCGCGATCTGGAGGCCCTGAGTCACCGAAGGCCCGTCCAGCACGCGGATCATGATGTAATCTTTGCCCTCGTTGAACTTGGAGATGACGCCGAGTATTTCAATGCCGAACCTGCTGATCTTGGTGCCCTTGAAGACCGTCAGGGCGTACCCGCGCATGCCGGGCTTCAGCTCACTGACGTGCATGAACTTTTTGGAGTCCCATTTAAGCTGCTGTCCGGGGGCGGGGCGAGTGAGGGGAACCTGTGGGCGGGCATCGGCGGGCCGGGCGGTCAGGAGCAAAGACGACGTGGGAAGAGCGGCAAGCGCGGCGAGGAGGGCAAAGCGGACGGGTTGATTCATAAAAAAGGTCTCTTGTCTAGCAGCGGTCGGAAAGCCTGACGCTCAGGCCGGGAAGCGGATCATGATTTGTCGCTAGGCCGATGTCTGCAAGCCGGACGAGCAGTTTTCAACCGCATGTCCGGCTAACGGCTATCCCTTGCGTCCTTTACGCTTTGGCGGCGTAAACTTGTTCCGGGTCGAACTGCGGCGTGGTGATCGTCCGCCACTCCTCGCCTTCGCTCTCCACCTCCCGATAGTAACAGGTAGGGTGGCCGGTATGACACGTCGCACCGATGGGGTGGGCCAGCACTAAAAGCGAGTCGTCGTTACAGTTGATTCGCAGGGACACGAAATTCAGCGTGTTGCCGCTTGTCTCGCCCTTCGTCCACAATCTCTGTCGGGACCGGGTCCAGAACGTCACTCTGCCCTCGTGCAGCGTCTTTTCCAGCGCCACCCGGTTCATAAAGCCCATCATCAGGACGTCTTTGGTGTCCGCATCCTGAACGACGGCGGGCACCAGGCCGTCCGGCGCTTTGTCCCAGTTTACTTGATCCACAATTGAAGACATAAATCACACCCGCAGGAAGAGTTTTCGGCGATAGAGTTCTAAAAGCACGAGCCAGACGACCAGAAGATACCCCAATGTGTAAACCCAGCCGCCCCGATATGGCCCGTAATGGACGATGGCCGTGTGCAGCAGGGCGGTCTCCAAAGGCATCCGGTGCCCGTTCGGCATGCGCCAGGTCCACTCGCGCAGGATCAGCAGCTTGACCAGGATCGGGCCGACATACGCGACGATGGCATTGGACCCGAAGACCGTGAGTGGGAACGGCAGCCACCACCAGCCCGTCAGGTCCACTAGCACGTACAGCACGGTCAGGACGCCGACGCCCAGGCCCGCTGTGAACAGGATGTAGGAGGCCGTCCAGATTGGCTTGTTGAACGGCAGGCTGAAGTGCCACAGCCAGCCTAAAATGAGCAGCTCCGCGCCCGTCACGAGCAGGGCAACCACCTTGGGGCCGGGCCGCATCTGCCGGCGCAGGAGGTCCCCTATGGCCGTCCCGATCAGCACCAGCGCCGCCGTCGGGACGACCGAGAGGGCACCGTCCAGATGGACGGCCTGCAAGTACGTCCGGTTCAGGTGCGTAATCAGGTTGCCGTCTTCCGTGAAGACTCCGGCTCCGACATTAGGCACCGGCAGGTACCGGAGGGCGGCGGCGTGTGCGACCAGAAACCCGAGCGCGACGGTCAGCCTCCGCGACAATGGCAGGGCATACAGGAGCGACCCGACGCCGTAGGCAAGGCCGATCAATTGCAGCACGTTCAGGTCAAACAGCGGCTGCTTGGCGATGGCTGAGTCGATCAGACACCCCAAAAAGACCAGCGCCAGCACCCGCCCCAGCACTTTCAGATCGTATCGCCAGAGGGGCAAGCCTCTGCGGACCGCGCCCGCCGCAGAGTAGGGGATTGCAACGCCGACGATCAGCAGGAACCATGGGAAGATCAGGTCGGCGAAGCGGATGCCGCCGTTCCACGGCGCGTGCGTGAACTGGGCGGGTGTCCGGGTGTCCAGGGCGACGTTGTTGACCAGCAGCATCCCCGCGATGGTCAGACCGCGAAAGGCGTCCAGGGAGACTAGCCGCGCTCCAGGCTCCCGCACCCTTTTGGCCTTCTTCGGCCTGCG
>JAYTRQ010000489.1:0-4222 GCA_043746125.1 Armatimonadota bacterium
CACGAGAGCGACCCGCGTAGGCTTGCTCGGCTTTGGACTGGTGGGCGGCTTTGGACCAGGCGGCACGACTCTGGCCTTCACCGAATCAGGTGGCGGAACGGGCTTGGGCGGCACGAGAGCGATCTGTCTGGGCAGAGGCTTTGGCATAGCCGCCTGGGGAGTCGGGCGGATGATCGGTACAATCGGCACAAAGGGCTTAGGAACCGAGTGACGGACGCTTCCAGCCTCCAGGCCCAGCGAGGGGGTCGGTGGCTCAGGATGGTCCACCTTCCAGAGGAAGAAGCCCGCCAGCAGAAGTGCCGTCAACCCAGCAGCCGCGCCCGCTTGGATGCCCGTACGGCGCGACGAGTCTGCCATCGCCCTGAGCTCGGGGGCACCCGCCTCGGCCTCGACCGCGCCGCGTAGGGCGGACGCAAACTGGCCCGCTGATTGATAGCGGCCCTCGGGCGCTTTTGCCAGCCCGCGCAGTACCACCGCCTCGACTCTGGCGGCAATATCCTCGCGGTGGAACCGGAGCGGCGGCGGCTCGGCGAAGACCTGCCTGTGCATCACCGACAACTGCGCCTGCATGCTGTTGTCGGCCGCCCGGAACGGCGGCGTCCCCGTCAGGGCAAAATAGGCTACGGCAGCCAGTGAGTAAACGTCGCTACGGGCGTCCGGTGTTTCGTTCCCATGGACCTGCTCGGGACTGGCATACTCGATAGTCCCTAGCACGTCGCCCATGACGGTCAGGGGCGTGTCACCCTCCATGTGGGCCACGCCGAAATCCGTCAAGCGGGCCACACCGCGCGGGGGAAGTAGGATGTTGGAGGGTTTAACGTCCCGGTGGACGATGCCCAGGGCATGGGCGCAGTCCAGGGCAGCGGCGATGGCCTCGACGATCCCGACCGCGCGGGCGGCGGGTAGCCAGCCATCCCGTCCAACCAGAGCGGCCAGATTCTGACCCGGCACGAACTCCATCACCAGCGCGGCAGGGTTACCCTCATAGAAGCGGTACAGGGCGACGACGTTGGGATGGCGCAGGCGAGCCATCACGGCCGCTTCACGCCGGAAACGATCCATGGCGACAGGATCGACCGTCGCCCGCTGCACTTTGGCAATGACGTCGCAGCGATGGATCCGATCCCAGCCGCGGTAGATCGCGGCGAACGGGCCTCGGTGCAGCGGCTTGGGGTTAAGCGTGACGTCGGGGATTTCGGGGGCGTCGCCCGAATCGGCTTCGGGCGGTTGAGGGCCAGACGCGGACACTGGGGCTTCAACCTTCACGGGCCCGGCTTCACGGGGCCGCCAACCCGCATTTTGGGCCGCGGCGTTCCGTCGGGCGGCAGCGGGGTTCTGCTGCTTTCTTGCGCGATTCTTGCGAATGGCGGGACCTACTTTCCAAATAGCCCGATTTTGCCCGTCAAGGGGCAAGGGATCGAGCAAAAATCAGGACGTCTTCACGTCCGCTGCCGGGGGCAGCGTGCTACGCTCGCGGCCCCGCCGTTCGCGCAGCGTCCGCAGGACCAGCAGGATAAGAAACGGCAGGTCCCGGCCGAAGTAGCGACGCCACAGACGGCGTGGCTCCTGGGAGAATCGGTACGCCCACTCCAGGCCCACCTCCTGCATCCAGACGGGGGCACGTTTGACGACGCCGCCAGCCATCTCGAAGGACCCGCCGACGCCCACACACACCGGCACGCCCAGAAGGTCTTTATTCGCCGCGATCCATTTTTCCTGCTTCGGGGCGCCAAAACCTACCAAAAGAATATCCGGCTGAGCCACCCGCACTTTTTCGCGGATCAGGCCCTGCTCTTCCGGCGTACTGAACGTCTCAAGCGGCGGGCAGTGCGTGCCGCAGATCTGAGCACCGGGGTAGCGCCTCAGCACCGCCTTCCGCGCCAGATCGGCGGCGCAAGGCGCCCCGCCCAGGAAGAACAGGCTCAGGCCCGTCGCCTCGGAAACCCGCGCCAGCTCCCAAAATAGGTCGCTGCCTGTCACGCGGGCCTTCAATGCGGGGGAGTCTGGAGTAGCGGTCAGCCGGGACAGCCAGACGACGGGTTTGCCGTCAGCCAGCGTCAGATCCGCGTTCCGGTAGATCTCCCGGAACTCGGCGTCGTGCGCCAGTGTCACCAGATGGTCCAGGTTTCCGGTGCAGACGTAGCGGGGTTTCTCCGTCTTGCGAGCCATCGCCACGATCTGGTTGACCGCCTCCTCCATCGTTACATTGTGAAACGATACGTCGGCGACAAACATTTTGCTCAAAGATTCCATGATTTCCGTATTTCCTAACGGACCTCGGCCTCAGCTTAGGCTGGAGACTGGTCCACATTTCTGTGGCGAACCGCTGCAAACGGTCGTGGCCGGGGTCTCCGGCCAGTAGGGATGAGTTCAATGGGCGCGTGAAGCGCAGAAAATAAGTCGGAGCGCTGCGCCGCCCCAATAGGGCGCTCGTCAGCATAGCTTCCCGAATGTCCGAGGACCGATTGATGATCTTTCCGTTCACGAAATAAAAGTAAAGGATATCATAGCCAGGCTGGCCCCGCAGGCCGACCGCTCGGCACGCCCGCGCCTCCACGTCGGTCCCCGGCAGGAGTTCCGTATGATCATCCTCGAGCTGCATCCCCGCCCCGATCAGGCAGGAGCGTGGATCGTGTAGTGCGCTGCGATCCTGGCCGCCGATCAGCAGGAAGTCCACCGTGTCGCCCGCGTCGCCGTCCTTCCGGTACGTTCGCGACAGCGGGTCCGTCGAAGCCAGCGCGGCCAGGACGTCGGCGGGCAAGACGTCGTCCATGGGCGCGGAATAACCCGCCACAACGCGCGGGACGTCCGCGCTCCGGACCCCGATGAAATGAGGTGGCGGGGCCGGCTTCCAGACGGCCGCCGTCAGCAGGGCAGCCCCAATGATAAGACTTAAAAGATAGCCCATCCAGCGAACGTGCGGCATCCCAATCCTTTCGCCAGCCCGAACAAGGCCGCGAATCCCAGCACCAAAGTGATCATCCCGCTCCAGTCATGGAACTGGTGGGCGGCGTCTGCCCCAACGCACTCCCCGACCACACCGATCAGCGCGACTCGGACGCTGTTCACCAGCAGGCTGAGCGGCAGGGCGAACAGGAACAGTCCGAATCTCTTGAGAGGCGCCCCGTCCACCAGGTAGGCGAACGCGGCGCTGAACGTCACCAGCGACAGGAACAGCTTGAAGCCCGAGCACGGCACGTCCACGAACAGCGAGTAATCGTCCAGCCGGATGACGTTGCCGGTCAGTGCCGTGTGGAACGTCAGGACGTGCAAGATCTTGTCCGCCAGATGCGTCGAAGCCGTCTGCATCCCCTGGGTCGCGTCATTCAGCAGTGGCCTGGGCAGCGGCGCCATCAGCCATAGGAACGCCAGCGGGAAGGCCCCCGCCCGCACAAACCGCGTACCCAAGGCCAACCAGACACTGCCGATAATCGAAAGCAGCAGCGCGAATGACTCCAGCGCTTCGGCTGGCAGCTTCTCGGCGAAGACGAGCAGCCCGAGGGCCGGAACCAACAGGCCGAGCGCAAGCCAGCCCGGCGACTTCGGCACGGTCGCGAACGCGTCCCGCCGGTGCCAGAGCATCAGACCCACGATGGCCGGGATCAGCAGCGCGTGCTGGTAGTACGACTCCGGCGCGGTATATTCGTAGTACCAGAACCGCAGGACCGGCCAGGCCAGAACGCCTAGCAGAGCCGAGGCCAGGGCAAACGGCAGAATCGTCGGCCAGTCCAGCCGCCGCAGATTAAAACCTTCCGTCCGCGCGGCGCGGGTCATTTCTGGTAGGGCAACGTCCATAGAACAAACAAATGTAAGATAATTACAAGACAATTAAAAGGCGATAAAGTTCCCCGGCCTTAGCGGCGACATCTTTATTTTCGGCAAGATACGGGCGGAAAAATTACCAGTTTTATTATAAAACCCGAGAAAACTGTGCGGGAGCGGTCCGGTTAAAAAAATAGGGTGACGGGTTGTATTACCACAACACCGTCACCCCATCAGTTCGGCCCATGCCGACGAGAGTCTTGCAACGTTCCCAAGACATCCCGTTTCTTCCCAGTGCTGGTCTCAAGTACCCTCACCCAGTAGGGCGAAGGCTAGGCCGCCGCGCCGCTGGTGCGGCGAGTCTTGCGGGCGATCAGGCCCAGAAGGGCCAGGCCGCCGAGCGCGAACGGGACGACAGACGCCGGCTCGGGGACCGCCGAAACGGGCGAGTAGGAGTTCA
>JAYTRQ010000490.1:0-12795 GCA_043746125.1 Armatimonadota bacterium
ACGGCCGCGATGAAGACCGCGTGCAGGGACAGGAACAGCAGGGCCACGCTGAACAGAACGAGTACGAGGTAGAGGGCGCTGCGAACGGGGTTGTCCTGCATGATCATGGCGGTGCCGCACACGACCGAGATAGCGGCGAGGACGCCGAACAGTATCAGTTGTCCAGTCATTTGGGTCCTAAAGTGATGCTTTCGTTCATGCTGTGCGCCCATTTCCCCGGATTTCAGTCCGGGGAGCGTGCTCAGGGCTGAGTCGGATCAGCAACTAGCATCATTTCCTTGGTGTAGATCGTATCTTTGCGAGTGCTTTCGGCCAGTTCGCAGATGTCCTTGAGCTGGACCGCCTGCGTGGGACAGGCTTCCTCGCAGTAGCCACAGAAGATGCAGCGCATCATGTTGATCTCATATTGGGCCGCGAACCGCTCGCCCGGTGACCGGCGGTTCTCTTCGGTATTCTCCGCTGCCACTACCAGGATGGCGTTTGCCGGGCAGGCACCCGCACAGAGGGAACAGCCGATGCACTTCTCTAAGCCGTTCTCGTAGCGGTTCAGGACGTGACGCCACCGGGCACGGTGCGGCATAGGCCGGCGGACTTCGGGGTACTGGATCGTCACACGCGGCTGGTGCGACGCTCCCTTTGTAATCCCCATTCCCGTCAGGGGTGCCTTGACCTCGTTCGCCAAAGCTCTAATGTCATCCATGAGACTCATGGGGAAATAGCCTTTCTATCGCGTGGAAGCATCCACGACGTTTGCTTCGCGCTCACTAGTCGCAACAGGGAAGCCGCCGATAGCCGCGTCAGGTGGGAGCGTCTGCCCCCCACTGCCGGAGTGTTCAGCGACTGCGCGATATGGCTGGGCGTTCGCGAATAGCTCAATGGTGTTGCTCCGACGGCTGTTTCGCACGAACAACTGCGCGGGCTTGCTCTTAGCGAAGGCCACCAGACTGATTGCAAAGACGACCGCCCAAGTGGCGAGCGCGACGCCGTAGTTCACAGCCATGCCGATTGCCAGAAGCAAGATGTTCACCAGGGCGATGGGCAGAAGCCCCTGCCAGCCGAACTTCATCAGCATATCGTAGCGCAGGCGGGGCATGGTAGCGCGTATCCAGATAAAGAAGTACAGGAAACCCAGAATCTTTATGGAGAACCAGACGACCGGGATGAACGAGTTGACGACGCTTGTGATCCAGTCCACATTCCAGGTGTGATACAGGTTAACGATGCCCTGCGGCAGTTCGCCCAGCCACGGGAACGGAGCGTGGAAACCGCCGAAAAACAGCGTCGTGCAGATGGCGCTGACGACAATCATGTTCGCGTACTCGCCCAGGAAGAACGTCGCGAACTTCATGGACGTATATTCGGTGTGGTAGCCGGCGACAAGTTCGGTCTCGGCTTCCGGCAGGTCGAACGGCGCCCGGTTCGTCTCGGCCAACATCGAGACGACGTAGATCAGCGTCGCGATAAAGCCCAAGGGAAAAAACTTGAAGACGTTCCAGGCCGGAAGCGCAAACCCATAATGCGTCAGGGTCGGATTGATCTCATAGAAGCCCTGGTGCTTAACGATCTCTTGCAGGCTCAGGCTGCCCGAGAGCAACACGACCGAGATGATCGCCAGCCCCATACCTAGCTCGTAGGAGATCATCTGGGCGGACGATCGCAAGCCGCCGAGCAGCGAATACTTGTTATTGGACGACCATCCTGCCAGTACGACGCCGTAGACGGCCAGCGAACCCCAGGCCAGCATATAGAGAATGCCGACGTTGACGTTCGGCGCGACGGCCCCCCAGGTGTAGCTTGGTCCCCAGGGCACGACAGCGGCCGTCACGAGCGAGGGGATCAGGAACACGATAGGCGCGATGATAAAGAGGACTTTGTCCACGTTCGTCGGATTCATGTCCTCTTTGAAGAGCAGTTTCAGACCATCGGCGATGGTCTGGAGCAGGCCCCATGGGCCGACACGGTTTGGCCCCTGACGCTGCTGCATCCAGCCCAACAGGCGTCGCTCCCACCAGACGAGCGGCGGTACGGCCAACAGGATGGCGAACACGCCGAGCAGGACGCGTGCCAGGACTCGGGTGGCCTCGATCCACCACAGGTCGGCGGGCAGTGTGCCCACGCTCGTGTGGATCGGATCTACGTTAAAAAAGTAGTGACAGAAGTTGGCGAATGTCATAGTGTGTCTTTAAGAAGCGGTCGCCTTGCTGATTTCGCGGGCGACGTCACGCGGCGAGAAATACGGAACCGGCTTGCCCAGACGAGCAGACAGTTCGGAAATGATCTGCCAGTCTGGTTTGCTCTGCCCGCGCGGCTCAATCGCTTTCTTGAACTTCTGCACCCGGCCCTCAATGTTGGTGAACGAGCCGTCCTTCTCAATGAACGAGCAGGAAGGCAGGACGACCTGGGCCAGCTTCGCTGTCTCAGTCATAAAGAGGTCCTGGACGATCAGATATGGGACCTTCTCCAAGGCCTGCCGGGCCAGAGCCTTGTCCGGGAACGTCGTCAGCAGATCCTGGCCCATCACATACAGCGTCTTGATCTTGCCGCTGACGCAGCCTTCCAGGATGCCGCGTGTGTCCAGGCCAGGTTCGGCTGGGAGCGGCCCGCCCCAGAGTGCCTCGAACTTTGGCGTTGTCCCGTTGCCGACTGTACCCATTGCGGGCAGGCGGTCCGGCAGGACGCCCATCTGGATCGCGCCCCACGAATTGTTGTCCGGCAGCAGCACGTTCAGCTTCGCGCCGGAGGCGGCGCAGGCGGCTCGCAGGAACTCGATCTCGGCGGCGGGCAGGGCATACCAGGCCAGAACGATTGTTCCGTCCCCGGCAGCGATTGCTTGAGCGACCTCGGCGGAGCGGGCGTCATCGTTGCGGAAGTACTTCGCGCCGTTCTTGGAGATGGCCTTGTACATCCGCAGCCACAGAACCGGCAGGTCGTCGTCCACCTCAGTGCCCACGGCGACGATCTGCTTGGCCGTACCGACATCGGCGATGCTCGTCTGCATCGGCAGGATCGGGAACGGGAACGGCCGGTGGTCAATGTTGTTTGTGCCCAAGGCCCCCCGGAACAGGCGCTGAAAGAGGTACAAGTCCTCGTTGGAGGCCCGCGACGAGCCGATGCCAGCAACGCTGTTCGGGTCCACTGCCGCCGCGTCTTTCAGGGCCTTCGCCGCACCTACCATAGCATCGTCCCAAGAGACACGCCGTAGCTGGGAGGCGTATCGCTGATGAGGCTCTTTGAGGCGATCCGTGCTGTTGACCCAATACTGGCCGAACTTTCCCTTGTCGCAGGTCCATTCTTCGTTCACGTCCTCGTTGAGCCGGGCGTTCACGCGCATCAGTTCGCCGTTGCGCGTCTGCACGGCTACGCTGCACCCGACGCCGCACATGGAGCAGATGGAGTCCTGTGACTGGAACTCCCAGGGCCGAGCCGCGAAGCGATACGTCCGGGACGTCAGCGCCCCAACCGGGCAAAGCTCAATCGTGTTGCCGCTGAACTTGGACTTGAAGCCTTCGGGCGAGAACGGCGAGATGATGGAGGCATTGCCCCGATTCTCGATCGCTAGTTCGCCGTCACCGGAGATCTCTTCGGTAAAGCGGGTGCAGCGGGCGCACTGGATACAGCGCTCCCGGTCCAGGACTACATACTCCGAGATCGGCACGGCCTTGGGGAAGTGCCGCTTCTCGTCAATAAACCGCGTCACGCCCGGCCCATACTGGTACACCATATTCTGGAGCGGGCATTCGCCGCCCCGGTCACAGACCGGACAGTCCAGCGGATGGTTGATGAGCAGAAACTCTAGGATGCCGTTCTGCGCCTGCTTGACTTCGGGCGAGATGGTGTCCACGACCATGCCTTCCGCCACGGGGACGGTACAGGCAGTCTGGATTTTGTTCATCTTCTCGATTTTGCACAGGCACATCCGGCACGCCCCGGCGGGTTTCAGGCGCGGGTGGTGGCAAAAGTAGGGGATGTCGGCGCCCGCCGCAAACGCGGCCGTGATGACCAGGGTTCCCTTGGGGACCGAGATGGGCTTGCCGTCAATGGTCAGGTTGACCATCTCGACGGGCGGCTTCTCGGTCGTGTTTCCCTGCGTCGCTGCGATTGTTGTCGGTATTTCAGCCATTCTTAACTTTTCCGTTATAATCTAATATTCCGACTCTCGGTGCTGCGGGATTCGGTGCGGGCGCGGCACTCGCCCGAGAACCAGAAGCCGCGCCTTGTACGTCATCTATCGCTCACTGCAACCGTAGAACGAAATCCTTGCACTCGACGGGTGTGAAGGCAATCTCAACATCACCTTCGTGTTCTAAAGAGAGAGTAAGTGCCACGAAACCGTTCTGAACAAATGCGCTTCCGACCTCGCCTGCCGCTGGCCTCCACTCGACTTTGTTGCGCCTTGGCGTCGGCACGATAATCCCATCCGGCTTGTGTTCGCCCTCAAAACCGCGCAAGGTATCCGTTTCTGCCAGTGCGTCGGGTTATTGCTGCTGTCTACTCATGTCCTGCACCGATCAGTTTGTGACCACTTAGCTTAATCTCTCGCTTGCCGTCGCGGTCCACCCAGACGCCGCAGGGACCGCCTTCTTCTGCGATGCTGATCTCGTAAGCCGTGCCGTCCATCCGCAATACCGGCTGGTCGAACTCGGCCACGCATTCGGCCCGATCCTCAATGTAGTGACCGACAAGCGAGCGCCGGAAGCGATCTTGAGACGTATTCGGATAGCTGCCGTGAACAAGTGAGCCGTTGAAGAAAAGGACATCGCCCGGTTCCATCACGACGGGCACCGCGTCCACACCTTCGGGGATAGGCACAGTGACGTCTGTGAAGCTAGCCGACGTATCCGCCGTTGTCGTGCAGAGGATCGGCCACCCGTGACTTCCGGGCACGACCCGCATACAACCGTTCTCCTCGTCGCACCGGTCCAGAGCCATCCAGGCGGCCATGCAGGTGCCTGGCTTGGCGCGGAGGTAGAAGTTATCCTGGTGCAACGCCTGGCCCCGCGCTCCGGCGGGCTTGAAGTAGAGCATAGTCTGCACGGCCAGTGGCTCAACACCAAGAAACGCCGTCAGACACTCACCCAGGCGGGCGTCCAGCAGAAACTCCAAACTCGCCATGTCCCAGCGATGCATGTGAATCATGCGTGGGAAGCGGGTCAGCGGGTCGCCCTTTTCCAGCGTCTCGGCAATCATGTCTCCAGGCTTGGCCCCCTCAGCGCGGAGGGCCATGAAGTGCTTCCGGTAGGCCTCGGCCTCCTCAGCAGAGAACAGGCCTTTGACAACCACATAGCCATTGACGTCGTAGAACTCTCTCTCCTGATCGCTGGCCACGTGGAACTCTCCTAGACTGCCGCCATTTGCAGCGGCGCGAAGGCCCGCTTGCGCCCCCCCGCGCCGTTTCGGACCAGCTCCTCGTACTCGTGACGGAAGTACTTGAGCGCCCCACCTGTCCCACTTGGCCCGACGAGCGGCCAAGCGGCGGCGTCGCCCAGGGGACAGAAGGATCGGCCAGCGATGTTGTTGCAGATGTCGCTCAGGATGTCAATATCCTCGTAGCGCCCGCCGCCAGCCATAATCCGGTCATGGATCTTGACCAGCCAGCTCGTCCCCTCACGGCAAGGCGTACACTTGCCGCAGGACTCGTGGGCGTAGAAGTGCATCAGCCGGGTCATCAGGGCGGGAACGCTGACGGTCTGATTGTAGACCATCAGAGCGCCCGAGCCGAGCAACGATCCGGCCTTAGACAGCGCCTCATAGTCGTACGGCGTGTCCAGAGCGTCTTCGATAAGCAGCGGGACGGAGGAACCACCGGGAATCATAAACTTGAACGGGATGTCATCCTTCATGCCGCCGCAAATGTCATAGATAATCTCGCGGATCGGAGTTCCCAACACGATCTCGATGTTGCCTGGCTTCTTGACATGGCCCGACACAGTGACGAGCTTCGTACCCCGGCTGGCCGGGCCCTGGCCGGGTGTTCCCGTGCCCCACTTGCCGTACTCGGCCCCACCGACGTTCAGAATGGGAACGGCCGTGGCGATCGTCTCGACATTATTGACAACCGTGGGTGACTTCCAGACGCCACTGACGACCGGTAGGGGCGCGGCCGGCGGCTTGTGCCGGGGCATCCCACGCTCACCCATCAGCGACGACATCAGGGCCGTCTCCTCGCCGCACTCGTAGGAGCCTGCGCCCATGTGGACGTAGATGTCCAGGTCGAAGCCGCTGCCGAGTATGTTCTTGCCTAAAAATCCTTTTTCGTAGGCCTGCTCGATAGCCTTGCTGACACGCTTGGCCGGCCGCATGTACTCGCCCCGAACGTAGATGTAGCAGACCTTGGCCCGCACGGCGTAGGCGGCGATGATGCAGCCTTCCACCAGCATATGCGGCATGTGGTCCATCAGGTCGCGGTCTTTGGCCGTGCCCGGCTCGCCCTCGTCGGCGTTGATGACAAGGTAATGTGGCTGGTCCCAGTTCTTGGGCATCCCGTTCCACTTGATGAACGTCGGGAAGCCCGCCCCGCCCCGCCCACGTAGGCCGGACAGCTTGATCTCATTGATGATGGCATCCTGGTCCATCTTCAGCGCCTTACGGGCGGCGTTGTAGCCTTCGTGCTTCAAATAGACGTCAATGTCGTCGTAGTTCGGCACGTCACGGTACTTGAAAAGAAACTTGACTTGTTCGGTCGCCATGATCGGTATCGGCTTTCTAAGCGTACAGGAACTCGTTTTGGCGCGTCACGTTCACGCGCTTGCTTTGCTCAACAAGATCTGAAATCAGCTTGAGCAGCATTGCCCTCAGTTCGTTGCTCACCATCAGTATTGCATACAGCTTGTGAGTATTGATCTCATTTATCATCCACTCCATGCTTCGGTATTTCGCGTGAGCTTGAAAGAAAGAGTTTTTCAACAGCCCCTGTGATACCATCAACTCTGAAACAGTCCAATTGGTGAGATTCTCGGCTCCGCCCGAGTGAGATGCGACCAGATAGAAGTAGGCGTCCAGGTCAGAGATCAAGTCTTCATAACGACTGCGGCTTCGCTCATCCCCCGTTTCGCGCACTTGGGTCAAGAGCAACTGGCAGTCCTCATATGGAAAGGGACCGGCCAACTTCTCATTGAGCTTTCCAATCTGAGATGTGATAACTTCAATTGTATATGCTGGCATTTGCAATCAACCGGTCGTGCCGAACGACACAATTTCATCATTGGGAGCGATGTGAATGAAGTAGCCCAACTTCTTCCAGCACCGTACTCCCGGCGTACGCCCGATAACCGGTTGACCAGGGCCACTACGGCTCCTAACCTCCGCTCTAAAACGCAGGGCTAGCCTTACATATTCCGCAATGTCAGCAGCACCCACTATTGGGCCATGCTTCTCGAAGTGGTAGCGCACGGAGGCGAAACGGGTCCCTTGCACCAGGTCGATAATCCAGACGCCTACAAGTTGTTCTTCTGTCATTGGCTAAGAAGCACGACCCGCACTGGGATGTTGCGCCCAATTAGGAGCGGGCGAGTTCTTCAAGAATACGGTCGGTCTTGGCGTTATCCAAGTCTTCGTAGTAGGTGTCACCGACCATCATGCACGGGGCGTTGGCACAGGCCCCGAGGCATTCTGCGCCGTTCAGGGTGAACTTGCGGTCGGGCGTCGTCTCCCCTTTATCTATACCGAGTTTTTGGCCGACGTGTTCGATCAACTGGTCTGCCCCCAGGGCCATGCAGACGATGTTGTGACAGATCTCCAGATGGTACTTGCCGATGGGGGCCTTGTTGTACATCGTGTAGAAGGTCGCGACCCCCTCCACCTCGGCGGGGACGAGGTCAAGGTAGTCGGCGACGTCCTTCATCGCTTCGCGGGGAATCCAGCCGCCGTTCTCCTCCTGCGCCAGCCACAGGGCGGGCAGAAGGGCGGCCTTCTTGGTCGGATACTTCTTGAGGATAACATCCAGCTTTTTGCGGGCTTCTTCAGTGAACATAGGCTTACCGATCAATGTCTCCCAGCACGATGTCAATTGAGCCGATGATGGCGACAACATCAGCAATCATGCGGCCTTCGGCCATCTTCGGCAGGGCCTGAAGGTTGTTGAATGACGGACCTTTGATCTTAACACGCGCCGGCTTGTTGCTTCCATCGCTGTAGATGTAGTAGCCCTTCTCGCCACGGGCGCTCTCCACGGCGGCATACGACTCGCCAACAGGCGGGTGGTAGCCTTCGGTGAACAGCTTGAAGTGGTGAATGAGCGACTCCATAGACGTGTCCAATTCGGCGCGAGGCGGCGGGGCGATCTTGCGGTCGCTGGTCATCACCGGCCCGCCGGGCACGTCTTTGAGTGCCTGAACCAGGATACGCTGGCTCTGCTTCATCTCTTCCATGCGGCACAGGAAGCGATCGTAGACGTCGCCGGTCTTGCCGACCGGGATGTCAAAGTCGAACTCCTCATAGCCGGTGTAGGGATTCGCCTTGCGAAGGTCCCAGGCCACGCCCGAGCCGCGCAACGACGGACCGGATAGGCCCCAGGCAACGGCGTCCTCGGCGGAGATGATGCCAATGCCGCTCAGACGCTCGATGAAGATCGGGTTCTTGGAGATAAGCCGGTTGTACTCGTCCAGACGGCGCGGGAAGTCATCCACAAAGCGGCCGACTTTGTGGAACCAGCCTTCCGGCATGTCCCCGCGCAGGCCACCGGGACAGATCCAGGACGTCATCATGCGGACGCCGGACATCATTTCCTTCATGTCCAGGATCTGGTCGCGCTCGCGCCAGGTGTAAAAGAACAGCGTCATCGCCCCGATGTCCAGAGCGTGTGTCCCGAGCCAGAGCAGGTGCGAGGCGATGCGCTCCAACTCGTTCAGGATCAGACGCAGTCGCTGAGCGCGGGGGGGGATCTCGCAGTCAATCAGCTTCTCGACGGCCATTGAGTAGGCGAGGTTGTTCATCAGATTGGAAAGGTAATCCTCCCGATCCGTGATGGTCAGCGCCTTGTAGTAGGTCATGTTCTCCATGGTCTTTTCCAGACCCGTATGGAGATAACCAATGTGCGGTGTCGCCTTCATGACGTTCTCACCGTTCAGCTCAACGACCAGCCTCAGAACTCCGTGCGTGGACGGGTGCTGCGGCCCCATGTTGACGATCATGATGTCGCCGTCATCGGACTGCACACGCTCGGCGTCCACGCCCACGCCCAGACGCTGGATCAGGGGCTTTTCCTGCTGTAGTTCTCGCTCAAGGATTGCCATAGGAAAGTGCTTTCTAACGGTCCCGGACGTTGTGAGAAAACTCGACTTCCTCGCCGCCCAGCGGGAAGTCCTTGCGGAGCGGGTGTCCGACCCAATCGTCTGGCATTAAAATACGCCGCAGATCGGAGTGGTTGTTGAACGTGATGCCGAACATGTCATAGACTTCGCGCTCGACCCAATTGGCGTTCGGCCAGACGCCCTCCACAGTGTCTATGGTGGTGTCGTCCTCGCTCACCTGCGCCTTGAGCCGGAAGCGCTGGAACGTGCCCATCGAGTACAGGTTGTAAATGACTTCAAAGCGTAGCTCACTCTCGTCATCCTCGTCCATGATATCCAGGCGATCAAAAGCCGTGATGTCCGAAAGATAGTTGAAGTTTGTCTCGCGGCTGTCGCGGAGCAACCGGCAGATGCCCACGACATTGTCCTTGCGGATCGTGACCGTCTTCTCTCCCCGGAACAGGCGCGACGTGACGATGGAGCCGGGAAAGTTCTCCTGGATCAGACGCAACTCGTGCGAATCGTCCGGGTTCAGGCTGACCCACTCATCGGGCCGCTTGGTCTGAATCTCGCGAAGCTGGAGGTCGGTCGGCGTTAGCCCAAGCCGTACGTCAATGTCCATAGTTTGTTTTCACAATTCTAATACACAGCTTTAACGACGATCGCTGAAGTGCTCGCGGTCGATCTTTTTCTGCAACTGATTGATCGCGTAGATAAGCGCATCCGGGTTCGGCGGGCAGCCCGGCACATAGATATCTACCGGGACGATCTGGTCCACGCCCTGCAAAATGGCGTAGTTGTTGAACACGCCGCCGCAGGACGCGCAGTCGCCCATCGAGATGACCCACTTCGGCTCAGGCATCTGGTCGTAAATCTGCCGCAGGACCGGGGCCATCTTCCTGGAAACGCGGCCGGCCACGATCATCAAGTCCGCCTGGCGGGGGGAAGCCCGGAAAGCTTCCGATCCGAACCGTGCCAGGTCATAGCGTGAGTTCGTGCTGCCCATCATCTCAATGGCGCAGCAAGCGAGGCCGAATGTTGCGGGCCACACGGAATTCCGTCGCGCCCAGTTGACGACCTTGTTGAGCGGTACGGTCAGGACCCCGAGATTTTGTTCTACTCCCATTCGAACGCGCCTTTCTGCCAAACGTACACATAGCCGACGAAAAGGATCGCGACAAAGACGATCATCTCAAACAGGCTGAAGATCTGAAGCGCCGAGTGCTGCCCCCATCTGGTGAAGGCTACAGCCCAAGGGTAGAGGAAAACGGTCTCGATATCGAACACGATGAAAAGCATCGCGATGAGATAGAACTTGACGGGGAACCGCTCCCGTGCCGAGCCGACCGGTGTGACGCCGCACTCGTAGGGGGCGAGTTTCGCGGCTGACGGCTTCTTGGGCCCCAGTATCCACGAAAGGCCGACCAGGACGGAGGCCAGGGCAACGGCGACGCCGAGGACAACGAGGAGCGGGATGTAGTCTGCGAGCTGCGGTGTGGGCGGCGGCGAGACAGGAAGCATAGCGTTTCCCTTTTCTAAGAGGCGCAGCGTAGAAAGGGGACAGTGAAAACCCTTCTGCCGCTATTTGTGAATTATGTCACAAGCGGGTCCGTTTGTCAATGGGGGGAGGCAAATAAACCGCCGCCGTTGCCATCACCAAGGGCAAGGAACGTAGTCTTTCAGAAATAGGCCGAAGAGTGGCTCTTCAGGTTTTGTGACTCCTTGCGCGATTGGGTGGTAGATGCGGGCCATACCGTCAATGATGTCCAGCGGCGGGAAAAAGCCTTGGTCTTCCTGAATACGTGTTCGCTTGGGAATAGGGTTCTCGTCGGTGACCCAGCCAGTATCGACGCTGTTCATGAAAATGCCGTGTCGCGCATAGTCTTCGCCGGACGTACGTGTCATCATGTTCAGAGCGGCTTTCGCCATGTTGGTGTGCGGATGGAAGACAGTCTTGTGGCGGCTGAACTGGCCTTCCATGGCAGACACGTTGACGATGAAGCGACGGGGGAACGGAGAGCGCATCAGCAGCGCCTTAAGCCGGCTGTTCAAGAGGAAGGGGGCGACAGAGTTGACAAGCTGGACTTCGAGCATCTCTGAGGCGCCGACTTCATCCAGACGGAGCAGCCAGCTATTCGTCGTTCGCGAGTCCGCGCGCTCCTCATAGTCTTCCCACGCATCCACCGGGAGGATATCGGTAACGCCGGGCAGAACACCGGGAAGCAGGGCCGAGCTGTCCGAAATCGCCAGGGTAGACGGGGCATCCTGGGCGATCAAGCGGCGGACACCACTCGGCAACGTCTCCGCCGGCGCCTGTTCCTGCGCGATGAGCGCCTGATAAAAGCCGTGCGGCCGGTGAATGGTCTGGGCAGCGTTGTGGATCACAATGTCTAGGGACGGTTCCGCCACCAGCAGATGCCGAGCGAACGTCTCGACCGCCGGGATGTTCCGCAGGTCCAATCCGTACAGCCGCAGACGGCCATTCCATTGGTCCGAGTCCTCTTCGGCGTGAAAGCGGCGGGCGGCGGCATGAGGGAACCGGGTGGTTACGATCACGCCCGCGCCGTCACGCAGAAGGCGCAGAACCGTCTGGTAGCCGATCTTGACGCGCCCACCCGTGACCAGGGCAGTTCGCCCGGTTAGGTCGGCGCTCAGGCGGCGCATGTCATAATTGAAAGCGGCGCAAGTGGGGCAGAGCAGATGATAAAAGAAATGAACCTGAGTGTAGTTCTCTTTGCAGACGTAACAGTTTTCGGGCTGGTTAAGTGTCCGGGCCGTGAACCCCGGCGGTGGCTCAACGGTCAAGAGAGAGGGAGGAAGCGCATCCCTCTGGAGTTGTACCATCGCCGTAGTCGCTTGTAAGGCGCGATCTTCGGCTTCCTGCCGCCGCCGTTCCACATGAAGATCCCGCCGCTTTCCCTCTCGATATAGCTTTGAGATCAAACCGTTAAACCGGTCGGTCCGCCGGACTATCCCATGAGAGTCGGCGATCTGCTGCAAGACGTCCGTACACTGTTCTATCTCGTCAGGCGAGACATCCATTCTAATTGCGATTTCAAATAACCTCACGAAACGAAAGAAAAGGCTCTGCCTATGTCCTCTTCTTTTCCCCACAATTGGGGCTAGGGGCCTTCCTAGAAGCAGACTTCGGTCTACTCCGGGTCGTAGTTCAGCACGGGCGACAGCCAGCGCTCCATCGTGGGCAGGTCAAAGCCCTTGCGCCGAGCGTAGTCTTGCACCTGGTCACGCTCGATCTTGCCGACCGAGAAGTATTTGGCCTGCGGGTGCGAAAAGTACAGGCCGGAGACGGCAGCGGCGGGCATCATCGCCATGCTCTCGGTCAAACGGATCCCCGCGTTGTTCTCCACTTGCAGTAGATCGAACAGCGTTTGCTTCTCCGTGTGGTCCGGGCAGGCAGGGTAGCCCGGCGCGGGCCGGATCCCCCGGTAGCACTCTTTGATGAGGTCCTCATTGGTCAGGCCCTCGTTTCGACCGTAACCGCAGGCTTCACGGGCCTTCTTGTGCAGGTACTCGGCGAAGGCCTCGGCCAAGCGGTCGGCGAGTGCGC
>JAYTRQ010000491.1:0-4218 GCA_043746125.1 Armatimonadota bacterium
CGGTTCTCGGCGAACTACGTGGACAAGTTCGGGATGCCCAAGACGGACGCCCTGGGCGGGTTCAACACGGTGGAGATGCCCATTGCCGGCATGAAGGCTGAGGCGGGCGGGGATCGCCCGCCTTTAGAGGCGCGGGACATCGTGCAGCGGCTGTGCGACGACCGTCGGATGCTGGCCCAGGTGGAGGCGGCGATCAACGAGCGCCTGCGGGACGAGGGGGCAAGGGCACTTGGCGACCGCCTCGTGGCTCATGCAGTGCGGCAGAAATCGCGCTGGGAGCCGGCGTTTTACGATTCCTACTACAAAGTGCTAACGGACTACCTAGAGGAGATCAACTACGGGGGGGTTGGAAGTCCTATCCCGGCGGACAAGTCCGCCACCCTTCCTTCGGAGGGAAGGGGCTTGAAGGATGGGGGCGCTTCGGCGCTTCCAGCGGTCATTCCGGGCGTCGGGGCGGTGACGGGCGCGGCAGTGACGGCGGCTCCCACCCGGACTCGGAAAGAGCGTCTGGGGGAACTGAAAGAGCTGCGGGACGAAGACGTGATCTCGCAGGAGGAGTTCGACGCGCGGCGGCGGGAGATACTGGCCGAGGTATGAGAGGGGAACTTCCCCCCCCCATTATCTGTTTTTTCGCAGTCGGAACTGACCGACCAAAATGTTGCAAGGAGTGACCGTGAGACGTACTTTGTCTTTCTGGCATCAATTAGGTTTGGGCGCAGCACTCGCTCTGGTGTGTGCCGCTCCTGTTCTATCGCAGGAAGAGATGGCGGGCCCGGTGGCGGTGCTGACGCAGCACAGCAACAACGCAAGGACGGGGGCGAATCTGCGGGAGACGACGCTGACGACAGCGAACGTCAAGCAGGACACGTTCGGCAAGCTGTTCACACGGACCGTAGACGGCTACCTGTATGCGCAGCCGCTGTACGTGCCGAACCTGCGGGTGCCGGGCCAGGGCATCCACAACGTCGTGTTCCTGGCGACGTCTCACGACAGTGTCTACTGTTTCGATGCGGACGATCTGAAGGCCTCCGAACCGTTATGGAAGGTGAGCCTAGGGACGCCCGTCCCCGCCGCAGAGATCTATGATCCGGCCGACCCACGGGGCTGGACGGACATGCTCGTAGACATCGGCATCACGAGCACACCCGTCATTGACCTGGATTCCCACACGATCTACGTAGAGACCAAGACCAAAGAGGGCGGGACGTACGTGCAGCGGCTTCACGCGCTGGACATTACTACTGGCAAGGAGCGCCAGGGTAGCCCGGTCGTCATCCGAGCCAAGGTCAAGGGCACAGGGGACGGGAGCGAAGGCGGCAGTGTGACGTTCAACCCCGTGAAGCAGTTACAGCGGCCAGGCCTGTTGCTGTCAAACGGGGTCGTCTATCTCGCCTTTGGCTCTCACGCGGATAACGCGCCGTTCCACGGCTGGATCATGGGCTACGATGCGGAAACCTTGCATCAGGTGTCCGTCTTCAACACGGCCCCGGACGGGAGCGACGCGGCGATCTGGCAGGGGGGCATGGGCATGGCGGCAGACGAGGCCGGCAACATTTATGCCATGACCGGGAACGGGACTTTCACGGCGAACACGGGTGGGACAGACTACGGCAACACGATGCTGAAGTTGCACCCGACGGCCCGAGGACTCACGGTTGCGGACTACTTCACGCCGTACGACCAGGAGTCCCTGAACGCGGGCGACCAGGATCTAGGCGGCTCCGGCCCAATGCTGATCCCAAACACGAACCTAGTCGTCGGCGGTGGCAAGAATTCCTTTCTCTATGTCGTACGACGGGACCGAATGGGTAAGTTTAACCCCGAATCGGACCACCAGATTTCGCAGTCATTTCGTCTGGAAGGGGCGGCCAACATTCATGGGTCGCCCGTTTACTGGAACAGTCCGGTCGGGCCACTGATCTACATAATGGCCGAGAACGACCACTTGAAAGCCTTTCGGATGATGCAGAACACGTTTCGCATCACGCCGGACTCGCAGTCGGACGTGACCGCGCCGGGAGGGATGCCAGGCGGGTTCCTGTCGGTCTCGGCATCGGGCAGCGCTGCGGGGACTGGGATTGTCTGGGTGTGCCACCCGTTTGACGACGATGCGAACCACCGAACCGTACCGGGCGTTTTACGGGCCTATGACGCGCAGGACCTGACGCATGAACTCTGGGATTCAAAGCAGAACGCGGGCCGGGACGACCTGGGGATGTTCGCCAAGTTCTGCGCCCCGACAATTGCCAACGGCAAGGTGTACGCGCCGACGTTCTCCAATCAGCTTCAGGTCTACGGCCTTTTGGACGGCGTCCTGCCGGCCATAGACAGCGTCTCGGCGATATCGGCCCATCTGGTTGTTCGTTACAAAAAGCCTGTGGAATCTGTGACGGCTTCCAAGCCTGCAAACTACGCTCTGGACAACGGGGCACGGGTGCTGCGGGCCTCCCTGGATGGAGACGGCAAGACGGTCTACCTGGCGACCACCCCGCTCCATTCGGGTACGCAGTACACGCTGACCGCCCAGGGCGTTCGGGACCGGGCGAACCCGAAGATGGCGCTCCCCGCGGCGACCCATGCGCGGGTACGTCCGGGCGCGGCGACGGCGCAGCGTTAGAGCGGCATGAGCTTTTTCGTCCGAGGGTAGGGCAAGGCCCCTACCCTCTTCTTGTGTCTGCGTGTTGGAACGTGCGGAGACGTTGGTTTGCTCAGGGGAAGGCGGGGGAATGCCTACATGTGGGAGGGAGAAATCCGTCTTGTTGTGCCCTTCCGTGTTTCTAGGGCGAATCCAGTGTCAGTGCCGGTGTCAAATCTTTGTAGGGGGAAGTGACACGGACGCCGGGCTGAGCATGACCTTTGTTACTCAGGTGTCTACATTACGGAGATCGTGTGGCTGGTGCGGCAGTGCTTTGTCAAGGGTCAGCGCTGGGACCTAACGTTCCGCAGAGACGCCCCACCTTCTCTACGGCTCAGGCTTTGACCCAAGCGTCAAGATTGCCCGCCGTGTAGGTGCGGGCGTGGCCGAGGATGAGGTCGCGCGTCCGGTACTTGCCGCCGTAATTGGCCTCGTCCTGGCACTTGACGAGGGGGAAGGCGCCTGTGGCCGGCGGGGTGGCAGGTATGGGTTCCTATGACACAAGATTGCCTCCAACTCTTGACATTCCCCTACTCTCATGCCATACTGCTGCAAACTACTTTGTGAAATAAAGTGACGAAATGGGTACAGTAGTAGACAATGACCGGGTAGGTGGGTATTATTGTCCTACGCTACGCCGCTCAGAAAGAAGCCTCACGCATGGAGAAATCCACCCCGATACCCAGCACGAACCTTTTGACGACTATTCAGAACCCTGACGATCTCAAGCGGCTGACGCCCGATGGCCTACGGGCGCTGGCGCAGGAGATCCGGGTGTACTTGACTGAAACGGTTGCCAAGACGGGCGGGCACCTCGCGCCCTCGCTGGGCGTTGTGGAGCTGACGCTTGCCTTGCACAAAGTCTACGACATCCCCAAGGACAAGCTGATCTGGGACGTCGGACATCAAGGCTACGTCCACAAAATTTTGACCGGGAGACGGGATGCCCTGCCAACGATCCGTCAGTACGGCGGCATCTCCGGGTTTCTGCGTATAGACGAGTCACCGTATGACCTGTACGGGGCGGGTCACGCATCTACGTCCATCTCGGCCGCGATGGGGTTCGCCAAGGCGCGGGACTTCCGGGGTGGCAAGTACTCGGTCCTGGCGCTGATCGGGGACGGGGCATTGACGGGCGGGCTGGCTCTGGAAGGCCTGAACAACGCGGCGGACGATGGGACGGACATCACGGTCATCCTGAACGACAACGAGATGTCCATCGCAGAGAACGTCGGCGCTCTAGCGACTTACCTGGCAAAGCTCCGTATGGAGCCACTGTATCAGGCCGGGGAGAACACAGCCAAGCGCGTCATTGCAGGCCTGCCGGTCGGCAGCGGCCTGATGAAGAAAGCGGCGAAGGCGGCCAAGCACACGGCAACGCACTTTGCGACACCCGCCCACAAGGGCCTGTTGTTTGAGGAGATGGGGTTTACCTATATCGGGCCGATTGACGGGCACAACTTGGAGAATCTGATTAATGTCTTCAATCACGTCAAGCGGCTCAAAGGGCCGGTCCTGGTCCACGTGCTGACGGTCAAGGGCAAAGGTGTTTCGTACGCCGAGGCGAACTCGCGGACGTACCA
>JAYTRQ010000492.1:0-12775 GCA_043746125.1 Armatimonadota bacterium
AGCTCTGGTCCTGGCGGCGGTCGGCGGCGGCATCCTGTCGCTGTTCGCGGGCTGGACTTGGCCGTGGCAGGCGCTGATACTCGCCGCTTCGTTCGCGGTCGTGCTTCCAGTGGCCCGCTCCGACGCTCGAACGCCCGGCAAAAGGCCCGAATACGCGCTGACGGACCGGCGAGTCTTAGTCATCCATAACCCGCAGCACCGCCAACCCAATGTAGAAGAGCGGGAGCTGCCGGAAACGGCGGACATGCGCCTGGTCCCGGGCCGCGACGGCTACGGTACGGTGATCTTTGAGAAAAAAACGCGCTTCGTCTGGCACGGGCAGAGCGGCACCGTGGAGACCTACGAGTTCAGCTTCAAGCACATCGCCGACGCCAAGGCGGTTTTCGCCCAAGTCCGGGCCGCCCACGCGGGCTACCGTTGAGGCAGAGTGGACCGACGCATTTCTAAAATGACGGCAACGGAGAACGTTCCCATGGACAACAAGCCCAACCCGATTTTGTACAATCTTCCCGATGAGTTGGTCGGTGAGCGCATCGTGGTGCGCCCTCGCCGAGGCGGGGAGAGCGCGGCGGTCTGGGAAGTCGTGGAAGAGTCGAGGAAGATGATCAGTCCGTGGCTGCCCTGGGTGGAGGGGACGCGCAGTTCGGACGACTGCGAAGCGGCCGGGCGACGAGCTTGGGCCAGATGGCTTCTGCGCGAGGACCTGATGGTGGGCATTTGGGACCGGGCAACGGGCCGGTTCCCGGGGGGGAGCGGGCTGCACCGCCTTGACTGGGACGTTCCGGCCTTTGAGATCGGCTACTGGCTGCGGACGTCGGCGTGGGGACAGGGCTACGCTTTGGAAGCAGTGCGGCTACTCTGCCGCCTGGCCTTTGAGACGCTTGGCGCGAACCGCGTCGAGATACGCTGTGACGGGCGCAACGCCCGCAGCCTCGCCGTGGCAAAGCGTCTGGGCTTCGTGCTGGAGGCGACGCTGCGGAACCACTGCCGTGAGGGGGCCGGTAATCTGCGGGACACGTGCATCTTCGCGATGACGCCCGAAGATTACGCGGCGGCCCGCGCGGTCTGGCCCGATGCCCTGCGTAACTCTAGGGAGTGAGTGTAATGGCGTCGCGGCTGGCGGCGGCCTCGGCGGCGACCGTCACCTGGTCAGGGCGGTGGCCGTCCTCGTCGTAGATCACCAGCGAGTTCCGGCCGGCCTGGAGCCAGCACTCGGGGACGTACAGGCCGTTGATCGGGATTTTCTCCGGGTAGCGGCCCAGGTTGTGCCCGTTTACCCAGACCGAGCCGTGGCCTAGACTGGTCGTGACGACGCGCCAGATCGGGTGTGGGCCAACCTCGCCGGGCGGCGGGGCGGCGAAGGTCGCGCGGAAGAAAGCCGGGCCACGGAAGGCATCGGCGGCCCCGAGCGACTTCCAGCCGGAGGGTGCCAGCGGGTCGCCCGGCCCGCCACGCATCTTCCAAGACAGGAAGGTCACGCCCGCGCCGATCTGGGACGAGAACTGGACGGGCTTATCCAGCCCACCCGTCCCGTCCGTGTTCTGAACGAAGACCGTCAGGACGGCGGCCGGGCCGGGCACCACGGGAACGTCGAAGGGTGAGTCCCAGCCACTATGGGTGGCGACCTGTTTGCCGTTGATAAAGACCGTCCCATTATCGTCCACGCTCCCGAAGTGCAGGCTGGCGTAGGATGCGCCGACGCTGGCCGGGAGGGTCGCTTGGAACCAGGCATAACCTGGCTGACGACCGAAGCCGTCGTCCCCTATCTTGTAGGCTTGCCATCCGGCCGCGCCCCGCTCAGGCGGTCCGACCTTGACGGCATCGGCATTGGCCGCCTTGAGGACGCGCCAGCCCGTCAGTTCGGTCCCGCCACCCCGATGGAGGGTGACAGACCCGGCCAGGCCTTTGGGGTCATTCATCGCAATGGAGCCGGTGTAGCCGAACATCTTGTCCCGACCATCCTGGGCGGTGAAGACGGCCAGCGTGTGCCGACCAGCCGGGAGCGTGAGGGGAATGCCGTCATGGACGCGGCCGACGGTGGCTCGCGCCCCATCTATGAAGAGGGTCGCCCGGTCTCCGCCGTTGGCATTTAGCGAGTAGGCCCCGGCCGTCGTCACGTCAATTGTCGCCCGGTACCAGGCGTCAGCCGTCAAGTCACCGTCTGCGCCCATCTGTAGGGGCGCATCACTGGACAGCCAGGCGCGGTCGTCGTAGCCCGGAGAAGCAGGCTGGGAGGCGTCGCGCACCTGCCATGTGCTGAGTGCGGGCGAGACCGGGTGAGCGAGCGGAGCAGGCAGGGCAGCCAAGCGCTGGGGCGGTTCAAGCGGGCCGTAAACCTGGATAGGCGGGGACGCAGTCTCTTGCCAGGGCCGCTCGGTCGTCAGACGGAGACGCCCGCCTCCCAAATCGGCGTCACCGACGAAACTCGGCCCACACACGATCTGCGTCTGGCCGCCCGCGTCCACGAACCAGACATGGTCAGACTGATCCGACGGAACGGCCAGCACGCGCACGGTCTCCGGCCCGCCTGCTGTGACCAGGCTTTCGGTGAAGCGGTCCGGGGCGAACGTGAGCGGAATGACCTGGTCGGACTGCCCGGCGTGGAAGCGCATTTCGCCCGGCTCGCCCGCCGCACCGCAGACGACGAGAGTGGTCACGTTCCCCTGACGAGCAACACCCAGGATGCGGGCCGCACCCTGGACCAGCCGGATGTTGGGGGCAAGAACGGCGTCCGTGACGATCGGCATGATCTCACCCGGCGACAGCGTGATCGGACCGGCTTCGGGATAGGCCTTGCCGTCCACGCCCTTCACCTGAGTCTGCACCGGCAAGCCGCTTGGGTTATCCAGAAACACGATGGTCCCGGCCGGGCTGCGCCGGGCAGTGACGCGGACGGCAGGGTTCGTGGCCGCGTTCTTGTAGTCGTCGGTGGCGTCCGAACCATCCGCCAGGATATCCTGGAAGCTCCGGGCGAACCAGGCGGCCCGTTTGAATGCGTAGTAGATCGGCCGCAGATCGCCCGCCTGGCCGACCGCCGCGCCGTAGTCGTAGCCGGCGGCGTCCTCGTTGTTGTTTGTGTAGGCGAAGTTCGTGCCGCCGTAGGCCATGTAGTAATTGTAGCCGCCCCCACCGTGCGCGATGATCTTCCAAGTACGGCGGGCAAAGGTCGCAGCATCGCCTTCCTTGGGTCCATACTGGGTGTACCAGACGGACCAGAACTCGGTCGTGAACCAGGGATTAGGGCGGCCCGCGTCGTCCATCGCCGTGTCACTGCCGGGATCACCGCTGTGGTGCAGGCCGCTAAAAAAGTAGGGCACTTCCAGGCCTAGCGAGACGGCTTCGGTCCGCAGATGCGTGAAGTAGGGATTGGCCTCGTCCGTCCCCCAGCTCGCGCCCTCGTTCTCTAACTGGACTAAGATCACTGATCCGCCCCGATTGATCTGGTTGGCGGCGACGATGGGGATGAGACGGCCGAAGAACTGGTCTACGGCCGAGAGGAATGGCGCGTTGTCTTCACGTACACGCAGGCCTGGCTTGAAGCGCAGCCACAGGGGGTAGCCGCCGCTGTCCCATTCGGCGCAGTAGTAAGGACCGACGCGGCAGATGGCGTACATCCCTATCGCGTGAACGAGTTTCAGGTAGGCGTCCAGGTCGTGGTCGCCACTGAAGTCGAACTTGCCTTCCTGGGCTTCATGCCAGTTCCAGAAGGTGTAGACCTCGACGCAGTTGAACCCCGCCCGCTTCAAGCGCAGAAGCCGGTCTCGCCAGAGGGCCTGGGGCACACGGGCGTACTCCATACCGGCAGAGACGATGAACGTCCGCTGGCCGTGGATGAGGAAGCCGTGCCGGTCGAAGTCAATGGCGGCTTTGGCGGCGGGGGAAGGGGGGAAGATATGGTCGTTCGCGAGGGTCGGTGCGTTCAGGCTCAGGAGGAAGAGGCCAAGGCAGGTGATCCGAGCCAGGGCGGTTTTTAGGGAAGCGAATTGCAATGGGTTCTCCAGAAGAGGGAGCACGGGGTTGAACCCCCACGCCCCACGTTTCGCCCGCTACTCGGTCAGCAGCGGCTTTAGCAGAGGGATCAGGCGCCGGGCGGCTTTGGCGTGGCCCGGCTGGGTCGGGTGGATGCCGTCCACGAAGTCGGCCTTGTCCAGCCAGCCGGTCGTATCAATGTAGTATACCCGGCGATCCCCGGCCGCCGTCAGCGTCTCGACGGCCTTGCGGATGGCGGCTTCGAACGGGCCACCAAACGGGCGCAGGGCGGCGATCTGCGTTTGGGGGAACTTCGCCCGCAGTTTCTGGACGAAGCCGACGTAACTGGCCGTCATAATTGCCTCCGGCTCAGCGCCGCACTGGTCGTTCTGGCCTAGGTTGATGACGATCACGGCGGGCGTATACGAAAAATCCCACGGCATCTGCGGTTTGTCGCCGAGGTGATTGAAGTTCTTAAGCTGGAAGTATTGAGTGTCCAGGCCGGTCTTGTCGTCCACACAGCCGTAGCCGGTCGTCAGGGCGCGGGCGCTGAAGGCGACCTGGACGTGGTCCGCGCCCAGCGACTTGGCGCTCTCCCACGCGTAGTTGACGGTTCCAGGCAGGGTCTGACCGCCGCCGGTCGTGATGGAGTCGCCGACGAACTCGATAATCGGCCGGGCGGGTACTAGCAGGGTAGAGGCCCCGGCATCCAGAGCCAGGCCCTGGAAGTCCACTTCCGAGTTCTGGTTGGAAGACCCAGCTAGCAGCGAGTGGGGGCCTGGCTTCAGCCCAGTCAGGCTCAGGCTCCTGACCTCGTGCGGTGCTTCGCCGTCCAGGCTGACCAGGAAGTTCGGGCCGCCCGCCGCCGTGCCACCGCGAAAGGTGACGGACGTGCCGGTGAAGCTTGCCCACAGGTACGCGCCGCCCCAGTGGGAATGGTACGTCTTGGCGTCGCCCCGGTCCCAGCGGCCCACGTAGCGAATGTTGCTGTCGGTGGGCGAACCGTCGTGGATCGCGGCGTCCGCGCCGACGACGTCCGACAGGTTGACGCCAGTGTAGATGAGCGGAGGCTTGTAGCCTGATGCGTTTTTGATGACGTTGTTCCTGAGCGTAACGCGGCGGCTATTCGCCAGCAGGATCGCTGACTGGGGCGTAATGCCAGGCGGCAGGAGGGCCAGGCCGATCAGGACGTTGTCAGTCACCGCCAAGCCGTCTATCCACTGCGCGTCCACGTCCCCCTGATAGTTGCCGATGAGGTGGTTGTCTCGAATGACAATGTCCCGGTTGCCAACCGCCCCATCGCCGTGAATGAGAACTGCCCCGCCGCCGTATGTGGCGAGGCCGTTACCGCGCATCGTGTTGCCGATGACGGAGACGTTCTTAACGTAGTTCGCCTCACCCCAATAATACTCCGGCCCGAGCGAGACGGCGGCCTGGCCGCAGCCCTCGATCACGTTGTTCTGGATCACCCCGTCGTCGGCTTTCACCAGGATGCCTCGTGAGCGCGTCCGGCCAAGTCGGCACCCGATGATTTTGAAGCCGGCTCCATTGCGGCGCGGATTGTTCAGCTTAGCCCCGACCGGAACGCCCAGGTCTTTGTCTAACGTGGCCGTCCAGGTCTTGTCGCCATTGTCGCGCAGGACCGTGACGGTCGCCTCACCGAAAAAGCCCCTCTGATCGGAGATGCGGACGGTCTGCCCGACCACGAGGCCGCCGTCGTTATCCAGTGTCAGCGCAGCCCCGGAAACACCTTTGATGGTCGTGAAGCCGCCGTGAATGGCGATGCAGTCATCCAAAAAGACGCCCTGAAAGACGCAGTTCTCAATGTCCGGGCCAGGATAAGACCCGATCATATGCATCCCGTCGGCGGCATTAGTCACCAGCGGCTTCTCAGTCGCGCCGGCCGGGCGCGGGCCGAGCGCCCAGACGCAGTGCCGGTACTTGTTGCCGCCGCCGCCATCCTCCCGGATGGGCGCGAAGCCGTTTCGCATCAGGGTCACATCTTTGATCGTGCAGTCCCGGCTTTCGTTCAGATAGACTTTGAACGGCGCGTTCCCGTAACGCCCGACCAGCCAGTCCCCCACCCCAAACAGCGTCGGCTGATTGAAATGGACCCGAAACGTGCCATCGCCCAGGGACTCACCGGGCACCCCGTAGAAGTCCCCATTGCCCACTTTGAGCAGGCGGGTGTGGACGTCCACGACGTTAACGTCCCCACCGAGAAAGCCTTTCGGGTCGGCGGGCGGGACGGGGTAGCCGACGTCCGGCCGGAAGTCGCAGGTGGCCTTGCCCTTGTCGTCCTTGCCCACGGCAATGACACGGCCTTGATACGACGTCACCGCGTTCTGCGATAGCGTCGCCCCTTCCAGCGTCACGTCAACGCATTTATTGAAATCAACGACGTCGTGCATCCAGGCCAGATCTGTGGCAATCAGCGTCACGCTGTAGGCGCTGATCGTGGTGTTCTTCCAGCCGTCGAGCACGAAGGCACTATGCCCGGCGTTCGGGAGCAGGTAAGTGCCAGGCTTGATGAGGATGCGGCGGGCGCCACCTTTGTAGGCTTCCTGAATGGCCTGCGCCAGCGCTGCGGGGTTCGTCGGGTCGCCAACGGTGACAGCGGGGACGGGAGCGGCCCAGGCGGGCGAGGTAAGGATCACAAGGGCAAAGAACGTACTGAAGATTTTCATAAAGCCCCGAAGGTTAAAGCCGGCGAGGCCTAAGTCACTGGCCCGAATACGACGAAAATAGCTCGCTGACGCTGTCGTCGTGGTGGATGCGGGTGATCGCGCTGGCGAGCAGCGGGGCGACGGAGATCACGGTCATCTTCGTGCTGCGGCTTCGCTTACCGTCGTCAAAGGGAATCGTGTCTGTGGTGATGACCTCGGTGATCGGCGACTCTTCCAGGCGGTCCACGGCCGGACCGGACAGGACCGCGTGGGTGCAGCAGGCGAAGACGCGACGGGCACCACGCTGCATCAAGGCACACGCGCCCATCACGGTACTGCCGCCCGTGTCAATCATGTCGTCCACCAGGACGCACGTCTTGCCCCGCACGTCGCCAATGATCTCCATAATCTCCACCTTGTTCGGCTCCGGGCGGCGCTTGGCGATGATGGCGATGGGCGCGTGCAGCATCTCGGCCATGCCCCGCGCCCGGCCCACACCCCCGACGTCCGGGGAGACCACGACCGTGTCGCCGTCTATTAAACCGCGCTCGGCGAAGTGGGCGGCCAGCAGGGGCCCGGCGTACAGGTGGTCCAGGGGAAGTTGGAAGAAACCCTGAATTTGTCCCGCATGGAGGTCAATAGCGAGGACTCGGCTGGCCCCAGCCGCCGTGATCAAATCAGCCACCAGGCGGGCCGTGACCGGCTCGCGCGGCTTGATCTTTTTGTCCTGCCGGGAGTAGCCGTAGTAGGGGATGACGAGTGTAATGCGCCGAGCCGACGCCCGCCGGAAGGCGTCCACCAGAATCAGTAACTCCATCAGGCTGTCATTGACGGGCGCACAGGTGGGCTGGACGATGAACACGTCCATGCCTCGCACGCTTTCTTCGATCTTGACTCGGATCTCGCCGTCGGCGAAGCGAGTGGAATGGAGTTTGCCCAAGGGTCGGCCCAGGTTGTGGGCAATGTCGGCGGCCAGGGCAGGGTTGGCGTTGCCGCTGAAGATGCGTAGCGTGTCTTCGTCCACTCCCATTGGTGTGATCTCCCCTATCGTGTCGCTCGGATTGGGACTGCTGCTCTGTCGGCGGCTTTATGGGTTATCGCTATCTATTTTCAGGCGGCCCGGCAGGCCGGATCGGGGGAGGCCAGACCCCCATCTGTGCCTCATAGGACTGGCGCATCCATGTCTGCTGCTCTTCCAAGCGGTGGGCCTGCCCCTGCCGGCTGCGTCGCATCAGCAGCCGGATCAGCGAGATGGGGCCACAGAACAGCAGTAGCATTAAGGAGAAGGCCAATGCGTTCCCTTTCAAATCGTGGATCAGTCCCGGCACGTTCCTAGCAACCATCCGGTCTGTCAGGCTCCATGCCAGAACTATTCCCGAAGGTGCGGCAGCCCAGAGGAACGATTTTCGCGGTGTCAGGGAGGCGACCACGAGTGGAAGCGCAAAGGTGCCCAAGAGTATTCCGAGAAGGGCGAGGCTTGAGTGATGGCCGGACCCGTAATGGAAGGGGCGGTGCCTCAGCGCAGGATAGAGCGCCTCCCAGACCCCCATGAACCCAAAGACGTTACCGCCGACGAGGACGAGACTGTGCGTCCATCGCCATTTTTGGCATCACTCTCGCGCGAGATCGTCATGTCCAGACTCCTCCCACACCACGCCCAGCCGATCATTACCTAACGTGTTGGCCGGGACGCTTTCGGCTTGCGTTCCCACACCATCAGGCCGACGCCGGCGATGATGAGCAGGGTGGAGGCCACGTTGAGCGGAATCGTCCAGGACATAATGACGGGCATGGCGTGGGCCAGCACCGACCCGGCCTCGGGCGCGGCGGCATCCGCGTGGGCGGCGTTGACCATCGCCTGCAACTGTATCAGGGGAACGACGATCCCGGCCAGGGCCAGCAGGCCGCCGAAGATTTTCAGTGAGGTCATACCATCTCCTTTGAGGCCCTCTGCTCTCCCCGGCGAAACACAAAGGCGTCCACCGGCTCATAGACCGGTTGATTACTCGGCTGACGGTCCGCCCATTCCCGGAACCGTGCCATGCCACGCTCGAAGGCGTCATCGCTCAGGGCGATCAGCGACGACAGACCACGCCCGCCGACCTTCTCATAATACTCCTGAGCATTGGCGGCGAACAACTGGCGAAAGGTCTGCTGGCCGACCAGGTCAAACGGCTGGGTGCAGACGCACTGCTCCAACGCCTGGCGCGACGGAATCCGTTTCCGGTCGATCTCCAGGGCCTCCGGGAAGCAGCGCATCCACTCCGACTCCTCGTCGTTCTCTGCCGTGCCGTTGCGAATTATCAGAAACCCGCCCGGCGTCAGGACGCGAGCAATCTCCGTCAGCGCCATCTTGGGCTGGGTCAGGTGGTGGAACACCTGGAACATGAAGACCAGCCCGACCGATTCGTTTGCCAAGGGAACGTCCTCGGCGGAACCCTGATTCCACTCCACACCGGGAATGTCCTCTGACCAGGCGACATTCAGCATGGCCTCGGAAGGCTCCACGCCCACGACGGGACAATCAAAAGCCGCCGCAAGGGCCGCCGTAAAGCGACCGGTCCCACAGCCTAGGTCCAGGCACTTGCTTATACGGGCCTGGGGCAGAAGAGACTTGAGGCCATCCAGCCAGAGCGTTTTGGTCTCTTCCGGCAGGTGACGGGCCGCGTTGTAGCGTTTGGCGGCGTCCGGGTCGGTGTAGACGTTGTTCAAGTAAGTCCTTGGGCCTCCGTCCCCTGGATTGAAATCCAGGTCTTTGGTAAAGCGGGCGTCCACCTGCGTGGACTTAGGACACGACCCGGCGGCGCTCTTCTCTTCTGTCCGCGAAGGCGGACAGCCGCACTTGCGAAGACCCGGATTTCAATCCGGGGGCGGAGGCCCAGAGATTTACATGAGAAGTCTGTTATTCTTTCCTTTGCTTCTTCGCCTTTACCCAGCCCTCTTTGTTGACCTGACGCGCCCGGCCTATCGCCAGGTCGCCGGAGGGCACTTCTTCTGTGATGACCGAGCCGGCGGCCGTGTACGACTCGTCACCGACGATGACGGGCGCAACCAGCGTGGAGTGCGTGCCGACGAAAGCGTCCGCGCCGATGATGGTTTTGTTCTTGGTGGGCGTACGGAACGGGTCGTAATTGCAGGTGATCGTGCCCGCGCCGACGTTGGTCCGCGCCCCGACTTCCGCATCGCCAAGATACGTCAGGTGCCCGGCGGAGACCCCGTCGCCCAGGCGGGCGTTTTTCAGTTCCACGAAGTCGCCGATCTTGACGTTCCGGCCCAGGACGCTGCCGGGGCGGAGGTTGGCGAAGGGGCCGATCTTGGAGCCGTCGCCGACCTCGCTGGCCGTGACGTAGGAGTCGCGGACGGAGACGCCGCGCCCTATCTTTGAGTCACTGATACGCGCCCCCGGCCCGATCTCGCAGTCCTCGCCGATGTCGGTGACGCCGGACAAGAGAGTGAAGGGGTGGATGGTCGTGTCCGGCCCGATCTGCACGGTGGCCTCAATGTGCGTCGTCCGGGGGTCTAAAATAGTGACGCCGGACCGGCTCAGGTCGGCGTGGATGCGGGCTTGCAGCACTTCGCGCAGATCGCCAAGCTCGGCGCGGTTGTTGACACCGCGCACGACGTCGGCGTCCGGCGAGATGACGGCCTCCACGAGATGTCCCTGCTCGGACAGCAGGGCAATGGCATCGGTCAGGTAGTATTCGCCCTGGGCGTTCTGGGGGGTAATCTGGGCCAAAGCGGCGAACAGAGCGGCAGGCTGAAAGGCGTAGACCGACGTGCCGATCTCGCGGATCTGAAGCTGCTCCGGCGTGGCATCCCGCGCCTCCACGATGCCGCGCACGCGGCCGGTCTCGGCATCGCGCACAACGCGCCCGTACGACCCAGCGTGGTCCAGCGTCGCCGTCAGCAGGGTCGCGGACGCGCCCGCGTGGGTGTGGTGGGCAATCAGGGCTTCCAGCAGGGACGCGGACAGCAGGGGGGCGTCGCCGGGCAGGACCAGCAGCGGCCCGTCCCAGTCACCAAGCAGCGCCTCGGCCATCTGGACCGCGTGGCCTGTCCCCTTCTGCTCGGCTTGCAGGACGTACTCCAAGTCCACGCCCATCGCCTCCCGGACGAGTTCGGCCTGGTGGCCGACGACCAGCACGGTACGGGCCGCGCCCGCGCCCTGGGCGGCCTCGACCGCCCAGCGCAGGAGGGGCTTGCCCAGCAGGCCGTGGAGGGCCTTGGGCCGCTTGGACTTCATGCGCGTGCTCTTGCCAGCGGCCAGGATAAGGGCGGCGACACGGCCGGCGTTCTGCGCGGGCGGGAAATCAGACATACGTTTACTCCGAGGGCAGGCGGCCCATCTTGCCCTCATTATAACCGGTGTCTTCGGGCGAGTCAAGCGAGAGTTGATGCGCGGTGGGAACCGCCGGCCCCGCTTCGGCGTCCAAAGAGGAGAGGAACCGATCCGAGATGTCCGACACCCGCCTCTTCCGTCTCTGCCTGCTGGTTTCCCTGCCGGTGACCAGCCTTGCTTTCGTCCTGCTGGGCTGGTTCTGGCGGCCTACCATCCTGGCCGCGCCGCTGCCCACGCTCACGCACATTCGGCTGGTCAGGCTGTCCACACCCGTGCGGAAGATTCAGCTTCAGACGGTCCAGGTCGCCGCGATCTCACCAATCATCACTCCCCCGGCCCTGCGCCGCATCTCCCGCGTCCTTCCCAGGCCCAAGCCCCACCCGCCAAAGCCACCACGCCCTCGGAAGCACACCCGGCCGGGCGCGCGGGTCCCCAAGTCGTCGGCCGTCCCACTGGCCGCGCCCGCCGGCGGGTCTGACGCTGGAGTGCCTGCGCCGTCGGCCACGGTCGCCACCACGCCGCCACCGACGCCGGCGCCGGACGTTCTGACCAGCAAGCAGAGCCGGTCACCGATGGTGGCCCATAACGTCGAAGCCCCGCCGACACAGACGCCCGCGCCGTCAGACGCTGGCACCGCGCCCGTGTCGCCCACGGTGGCTCCGGCTGCGCCGGCCGCGCCGGTCTCGGATGCTGGGCAGGGCGAAGCAGCTGAGGGCAAAGGAGCCGGGGCGGGCGAGGGAAAGGGCGTCGGACGGGGTATCGGAGCGGGCGCGAGCAGGGACGCCGGGGAGCCGTTTGGGGTGGGTAAGGGCCTGGCCGGGGACGGCGGGCCGCGCCATGTGGTCTACGTGCTGGACGTGTCGGGGAGCATGACCAGCCGGATTGACAAGGCCGAGTCGGAACTGCGTCATGCGCTCGACGGCCTCCAGACGGACGAGACGTTCAACATCGTCGCCTTCAGCGATGACGCGCGGGCTTTTGACCCGGACATGGCCCCGGCCACGGCGGGGAGGAAGGGCCGCGCCGAGCATTTTCTGAGCGGCCTGCGCGTAGTGGGGGCGACGAATTTGGAAGCGGCCATGCGCCTCGCCCTGGGCCAACAGGGCGTGAATGAGGTAGTTCTGCTGACCGACGGCGTGCCAACGAACGACGACGGGCCGTATCCACCGGAAGAGTTCCCCCACATCGCTGAAAGAATTGACCGTATGAACACGCAGCGAGCACGTATTTCCGCCATCGGGATGGTCGGTGTCAGCCCCGACGGCGAGAACCAGTCGTTCGAGGCGGCGAATCTGCTCAAGCAGATCGCCCACGACAGCGGCGGGGCCTGCAAGTTCGTGACGCTGGGCGTGGCCGGTCCATGAGGCGGAACCTCTGCGCCCGCATGGGGCGTTCTTGATAGGAGATGAACACCTCCGTTTCAGCCGATGCCCGCCTCTTCCGCGCCTGCCTCGCGGCCTCCATCCTGCTCAATCTGGGCGGGGCGCTCCTCATCGGCCGGCTGAACCGCCCGGATGTGGAACCGCCGCAGGGACGGCCTCACATTAGGCTGATGACGGTGTCTGTACGTCCCTCCCCCCCCGCCTCGGCCCGGCGTGGCATCACAGTTGCCGCGCGGCCGTCGGTCTCCAGGCCAACGGCACGTCCGGCAGTGCAGGTGCGTGTCACGCAGGCGACCCAGGCTCCCACTCGGGCGCAGGAGCAACCACCGCAGTTGCTGCCGGTTACCCGACCCGTGTCCACCGTGTCAACCCCCGCCCCTCGAGTCATCACGGCCATCCACCCTGCCCGTCTCACTGTC
>JAYTRQ010000493.1:0-4186 GCA_043746125.1 Armatimonadota bacterium
TGGAACGTCCGCGCCTTATTGGCAAGAGCCATGCCCACCGCTTTGCGCCAGCCGACATCCGTAATGGGAAAGTGGTACTGCAAGCGAAGTGCTTCTATCAAGTAGGTGCCCTTGGTGCAAACTACCTGCCGTGTCTTTGACTTGTCATTGACGATGGCGACCAGAACGTAACTTGGAGACGTTGAATCATTAGCGACGGCTTTAGCAAAGCCGTCACTCACCGGCGCTTGTGCTGTCGCACACGGCGTCACTGCGAGAGACAGAGCAGACAGCCCAAGGGCCGCGTAACGTTTCATGTTTCCCCCTACCAATCGATAGCCGGGCAATAAATTACCCGTCTCCGAAGCCTGCGGCTGATCGTCCAGGAAACAAAGGACACGCCGACGCTCTCACGTCTTCCGTCCCCTGGACGGTCGGCGAAGCCTCCTAGACGGGTAATTCATTGCCCAGCTTCAACACCCGATCTTCACCCCGTCCTGCTGCACGCAGGATGGTCAGAATGTGATGCCGCGGATCTCCAAGCCCAGCCCCAAACTGCGGGTGCGGAAGTTGTAGGAGAAGACCGGGGCCAGCCCGCTCAGGAGGGGCGAGAGGGCGACCTGATAATCTATCACGCCGCGCCGCGAGAGGTCGTAACGGACGCGGCCCGCCGTCACCAGGCGCGAACCACCTATCTGAAGACGCACGTCCAGTTCGCGGGACGTATCCAAGACGTCGAAATTGAATGGGGAATCGCCGCCTGTCTTACTGGCAAGGAACTGGACGCCAACGGCCGTCAGGCTGGAGAAATAGTGGTTGACGGCGACGGACGCCTGATCGTAGTGGTAAGCCGCTTTGCTGCCGCTGTAGCTGCTGGTCGCGACCGAGAGGCGCGGCAGCAGGACGGTGTTGGGGGCGATGAGCAGCGGGCGAGCGCTTAGGCCGACCTGGGTGCGGAGGCGGCGGGCGAAGACGTTTGTTGGCTGTTCGCGGTAGGCACCGACCGTCTCCTGGGCGTCGGCGTAGAAGGCGAGATGCCGAAGCGACTCCCGAAACGCCTGGGGGTCGCCCATCACGGGCGGCGTCACGACGCGGGTCAAGGGGATCTGGCCGTTCAGGCTGACTTCCGGCAGGCGGCTGACGTACAGGTCGTCGCGCAGGCGGCCTCGGGCGGCGACGTGAGTGGAGACCTCTTCGGACAGGCCCAGGCCGCCGCGCGCGGGCACGTCAAACAGGGTGATCGGGTTCGGCTCCGGCAGGAAGTCGTGGAACAGCAGAGGGTCTCCGGCAGGCAGAAGTCCGCGCGGCACGGTGGCAAAGGCGCGGATGCGCTCCAGCAGGGTGAGCGGACGGGCCGAGACGGACGCGGGCGGCGCGGCGGGCGGGTGCGGCACATAAAGCGCCTGCTGACTTATCAGACTCAGCTCGATCTTCTGGCGCATCGGGAGCAGCGCCCGGTACTGTAGCGGAACCGGCCCCAAGCGCAGGCCACTGCCGAAAGCGGCATAAGTGCCATATCGGGCGGACACTCCGATGATGGGAAGGGTGACACGGCGGCGGGCCTCGCCCCCGGCGGCGCCCGCGTGGAACGTGACACGGGGGACCGTCAGCAGCCGTGCGCCGAACAGGTACAGGGTGGCATTCCTCAGGACGCCGCGCTTGGTCTTCTCGTCCAGAGTCAGCGTCTGAGCGCGGACGTGGTAGTCCGGCCTCTGGTCGGGCGGGACCGTCGTGAGATCCACTCCGTCCGCCGTGATGAGTTCGGGCGTGCCCTGGATCGTGTCGCCACGAAGGGTGTAAAGCCCTTGTGTCAGCAGGGCATCGGAAGCTATGCCAAGCCTTTTTTTGCCGTTAAACGTCACCTCGGCAGCCTTGAGCGTCGTGTCGGCCTCGTGCAGCCGGACGTGGCCTGTTAAGGTGTAAAGTCCGCCCTGGACGTCCCCGTCTCCACTGTTGGCGTCAAAGGTGACTTCACCACCGTAGACGGCATGCAGGGGTTCCACGTGCGGGCGGCGCAGAGGCCCTGAGAGCGCGCCGTCAATGACGACATTGGGGAGAGGCGCGGAGGCAGGCGGAGGAGGCACAGAGGCAGGCGGAGGTAGTGTGGAGGCAGGCGCGGCGGGGGCAGTGACAGGAGGCGGCGTGGCTTCGGGCCGGGCATCCGTGCCATCGGGCTTTTGGGCAGCGGCGGGACTCATCAGGAACAGCACGGGCAAACAGAACGCGGCGTAGGGGCGGGGGCCCCCCACCTTCTTTCTTGCCTTTCTGAATCCCGTCGCCGACGGCCTACTTCCAGTCACTGAGGTCCAATCCCGCCGAGGCTGCCGCCGCCGTCTTGCCGAACTCGCCCATGCTCTTGCGGAACGCATCGTTGTCGTAGGTGCGAGACTGGACCACGACCGGCATGGGCACGGCATGGCCCATCAAAAGCGCCTGTTGCTTGCTGTCCAAGGAGGCCAGAACGCTCCGTAAGGACTGCGCCCCGGAAATCCCCGTCAGCACCGCGTCAATATCCCGCTCGTCGTTGAGCAGGCACGTGATGCGCGTTCCTAATTGCGACAGCACCTCCGAGTCAATACCCGAAGGCCGCTGGTCCACGACCAGCAGCGTCACGTTGTACTTACGCAGCTCGCGGGCGATGATGCCGAACGTTGTCTGGTGGGCTAAGTGGGGGCTGAGAAACTTGTGCGCCTCTTCAATGGTGATCACTAAGGGGGTCGGCTTCCTGCCCTTGTCGCCCATCGCGTCCTCGGTCATTTTGATGTACTCGCCGTGGATCTGGCGGGTCAGGATATTCGCGACCAGCATGTACTGAAGCGGCTTGCGGTAGTTGCCGAACTCCAGCACGACGTTAATGTCTTTTTTGAGGCAGCCCATGATCTGCCGGACGGCGTCGTCAGCATCCCCAGCGTCTTCTACGAGAAAGCCCTTGCACTCCTCCACCATGCGCCCTAATTTTCGCTTTAGCGCCCCCAGAGACATGGCGTTCGCGCCGCTGTCATCGGCGAACGTCTTGAGTGCCTCTCCGTCCATCTTGAGCAGTGCGGCCAGCCACTTCCTGCCGTAGTGCTGTTCCAAGAGATACGTCGTCTCGGCCGCGCTCTGATTTAGGTTCAGTTCGTCTGCCAGGAGCAAAATATCTTCAACGCTGATCTGGCTGTAGGGGATGTGTACGTCGTTCTCGATGGGCACTTTGCGGCGCAGGGACGACTCGCGGTCCAGCGTGAAGACGCTGACCCGGCTGGGGAAATACTTTTTCAGGCCATCCACACCCTCACGGCCCGGCTCTTCCGTCGTCCCCTTCCAGCCGTACTCGCCGTGCATGTCGAAGACGAGGTTCACGGCCTTTTTATGCTTGATCATGCCGCAGAGGCAGATGCGGGTCAGGAACGTCTTGCCCGTGCCGGACTTGCCGAAGATGCCGTTGGAGCGCTCGACCAGCTTCTCCAAGTCCAGGCAGACGGGGATATCTTCCATGTCCAGCGGCGTCCCGATGTAGAAGTGTTTGCCACCCTCCGTCTCGGACCCGAAGATGTCGGCGACGTCGTCTTCGGTCGCCTCCCCAACCTCACTGAAGTGGGTGGGCACGGTCTTGACCGGCTCGAACTCGCCGCCGACCACTTTCAGGCGCATCAGAAGGGGCTTGAGCGTGACGGTGCCGAATGTCGCAGTGCCGGCCAGGGCCTGCCGCAAGAAGACATCGCCAGCAGATTGGGTGGCGGGAGGGTCGGCCAGGACGCCGGGCGAGACGCAGTCCAGGGTGACGTCCGTAATCATGGCGAAGAACTCGTGCCGCTCACCCTCGACGACGACGAACTTGCCGGCCCGGATGTCTTCGACGGACCGCGCCCCGACCAGCTTCATCTGGATGCCACTCTGGAGCGACCCTTTGACGACCGTTCCCATCGCGATCCGGTCACGCGGCGGCATCCCGAGCGGCGGCAGGGCGTAATGCGAGCCCACGCCGATCCCACTGCCATGACCATTCCCATTGTGACCGTTTCCATTGCTGCCGGCCATATTTCGCCCCCCACCCGATAAACCCGTCAAGATATAGGGCTATTATAACACAGGAACGGGCGCGACGTCAATAAAAGCGCCCCAGCCTTCAGGGCGATTGCACGTTAAGGGAAAGTGTGGTAGGGTAAAGCATCTTCCCTCGGAGGCTGCCGATGCCCTTGCCCGTTGCCAGACTCGTGGCCGATCA
>JAYTRQ010000494.1:0-4169 GCA_043746125.1 Armatimonadota bacterium
GCGAGCGAGCCGACGATCGAACAGGGCACGTGAAAGACGACGATGCGCGTCAGCTCCGGGCTGCGGAACATCGGCACAGCCGGAATCCAAAGGAAGCCCGCAACCGTCGTCACCGCGACGAGGAGCAACAGCCCAATCTTGCCGATTTTGTTTGCGCTAATCATGCCACACATACCCAAACAGCGTGAAAGACGCCGTCGTCATCACCAAGCCGTAGACGGCGAGTTCGGCCAGGTCGGACCGGGAGCGGGCTTCATGGAGAGCAAGCCCGTCGAACGCCCCGGACGTACACTGCACGGCGATTAGAAGCAGTGGCAACAGGATCGGGAAGGCTACAATGAAGAACAGCGCACTCTTGCCCGTACCCGCCTGTGCGACCAGAGCGGCCACGAAAGTCGCCGCGCCGGACAGACCCAAACCGCCTAGTAAAAGAACACCGAACAGCAGCCCAAAGTTCACGGACAGGGGCGGCAGGACGACCAGAAACAGCGGTACGCTGACCGCCTCGACCGCGAACACGAGGGCGGCGTTGAAGAGCCACTTGCCCGCGTAGACCGCTGTGGCTGGAGCCGAAAGTCGCAAAAGCGGCGCGGTCCCAGCTTCTTCCTCACGGACGAACACGCGGGCCAGGCCGGACAGGGCAGCGAACAGCAGGACGATCCAGAGCAGGGCGGCCTTGACCTCGGACTTGACGACGGCCGCACTCAGGGCCGCCGAAACGGCCATTAGAGTGGTCACTGCGAACAGCAGGACCGCGCCCAGGGCGTAGCGCGTCCGCAGTTCCACCTGAAGGTCCTTGCGGAAGACGGCCCAAGCGCAGGTTGTCCAGCGGCTAAGGTCCAATCGCAAGCCGCAGATCCGCCCAGGTCTCGGCCTCGGCCGCATCATTAGTGGCAATGACCGCGATGCCCCCGGCGGCTCGGTGACGGGCAAGAACGGTGCTGACCATCGCCCGGCCCGCTTCATCCAGGGTCGCCGTCGGCTCGTCCCAGAGGAGCAGCGGCGGCTCGCCCAGGCGCGACACGGCCAGTTTTAGCCGCTGCCGCATCCCCGACGAATAGGCGGAAACCAGGTCGCCGCCCCGCGTCCGGGGCAAGCCCACCTCAGCCAGTCGGGCGGCGTTGGCATCAGGCGAGCCGAGGAGGCGGCCGAAGAACGCCAGGTTTTCCTCAGCAGTCAACTCGCCGTAGAGCTGAACGTCCGGGGCGGCGTAACCTCGCCCGCCCGCGAAGTCCACATGGCCCTCTTCGGGCCGCAGCAGGCCGGCGATGATGCGAAGCAGCGTGCTTTTGCCAGACCCATTCGCCCCCGTGACGACGAGAGTGCGGCCAGGCGCGACCTCCGCCTCCACCTGCGAAAACAGCCCGCGCCGCCCGTAGGCCATCGAGACCCCACGCAGACGCAAAGAGTGTGACACAAGTTGATTATACCGGATTGCTTGGGGGGAATCAAGGCTTGCAATCCAAGTTTGTGAAAAATATCACGAACAGGCACTTGGGCCGTATCACACCCGGCACGGTTGGACGTCACGCGGGCACCGTGCTATAATGGCCCATGAACACCATTCTACCCTGCAAGAATACGAAGAAATGCCGATAATCTTACCACATACTAGTTCACGGGGCGCACGGCCTAGTGGGCGATGGGAGGGGCTGCGATGAGACGCGACGCCCTCTGGCAAGGCAGCGCCCTTCTGCTCTTGATCGCTCTTACGCTCATCGGCGTTCTCCTAGGGACGGCCTGGCGGCGCAGCCACCCGGTCCACGCCGCGCCCAAGCTGACGGTGACCTTTTTCGATGTCGGATTGGGCGACTGTACTCTGGTTCGCACGCCCGAAGGCCGCGCGATCCTGCTGGATACCGGCGATACGCAGACCGGCCCGCGCGTCGTGGCGGACTTGCAGCGCCTGGGTGTCCAGACGATTGACCTTCTGATTCTGACGTCACCTGACGAGGCCAGCATCGGCGGCGTTCCAGCCCTCTTGGAGAGTGGAATCAAGGTAACGCAAGTGTGGGATAACCCCGTGGCCGACGCCGGGGACGCCCGGCGCAATGCGCTGGAGGCCGTCCGGCGGCGGCACGTGCCGGCGAGCACAGCGGGGGGTGGAGACGCGATCCAGATTGGGGAGATGCTGTTCGTGTCCGCCGTCTGGCCTCCCAGCGCAGGCCCGGCCGCCCGGCGCGACCCTCTGGTCTGCCGGATCAACTACGGCGGCACGGCGTTTCTCTTTGAAGCGGCGGCGACGGCGGAGGCCGAGCGGGATCTGATTGGGCAGGCCGGGCGGCAGATTGAGTGTACGGGGGCCTGCACCGATTTGGTCTTGCAGGTGGCAGGCCACGCCGAAGGGGCACCCCTACCGGAACTGCTGCGGCGGGCGACCCCGTCGGTCGCGGTCATCTCCTGCGGGCTGGACGATCCGCCCTCCCCGGCCGCCCTGCACCGCCTTCAAGCGGCCGGAGCGGCAGTGTGGCGCACGGACACGCAGGGGGACGTCACGATCACAGCCGGCGGCCGGCTGTCACCCGTCGTCACGGCGGCGCATCTTTCGGACTGATTTCGGAATTGTTCAGACTCGTTTGGAACAGGGCGAAGCACTACTACCATGCAGACACTCAGCGCACCGCGCCTTATGACCCCCCGGCTGGGCGACATCCTCGTCGAGCAGGGCGCAATTTCGCCCGAGCAGCTCAGGCAGGGCCTGGAGTTGCAGACAACAACAGGCCAGCGGCTCGGCAACGTCCTGATTAGCCTAGGCTGGGCGGACGAGGAGCAGGTCACCAAAGCCCGCAGCGTCCAAATGGAGGCCGTCTACGCGGACATGACGCAGGAGGTCCCGGACCCGTTCGCCGTCGCTCTGGTCTCTTTTGAACTCGCCCAGCGCTACCTGCTGGTGCCGCTCTCCGTGGATGGCAGCATTGACGGCAAGCCGGGCCGTATCCGCCTGGCGATGGTGGACCCGTGGGACGTCGGAGCTATTGACCATATCCAGCGAGAGACGCGCCGCCGGGTCGAGCCACTGCTGGCGAGCGAGACGGGCCTTCAGTCGGCTTTGGAACGGGCCTATCACGCCTCCCAGAACGACGCCCACTCGTCGGCCATGTCGGAGACCATCGAATTGGCGAGCCTGGACTCGCTGGACCTGGTCGTGCCCGACGAGGCGGACTTGGACGTCAGCGACGCCGTCAAGCAGGGCGAGCAGGCGCCGGTCATCCGGTTCGTCAACACGCTCTTCTCCGAGGCCGTGCGCCGGCGGACATCGGACATCCACATTGAGCCACGCAAAAAGGACTTCCTGATCCGCTACCGCGTGGACGGGCAGTTGCAGACCATCAAGACCGTGCCCCGGAGCCTGCTGGCCGCGACCGTCTCGCGCATCAAGATATTAGGCGAGATGGACATCGCCGAGCGGCGTTTGCCCCTGGACGGCCGGATCGCCCTGCGCGTGGAGGGCAAGAACATTGACCTGCGCGTTTCGACCCTGCCAACGCAGTACGGCGAGCGGGTCGTCATGCGTATCCTGGACCGCAGCACGGCCAGCATGAGCCTGGGCGACTTAGGCTTTTCGGACCACAACCTACTCGCCTTCAATTCGCTGATTGGCAAGCCGCATGGAATCATCCTGGTGACCGGGCCGACGGGGAGCGGCAAGACGACGACCCTCTACGCCGCCCTGAACGCCCTGAAGTCGCCGACGACGAACATCATCACCTGCGAGGACCCCGTCGAGTACGAGTTGGAGGGCATCAGCCAGTCCAACGTCAACGAGCGGGCCGGGCTGACCTTCGCCCGGCAGCTCCGGGCCATTCTGCGCCAGGACCCGGACGTCGTCCTGGTCGGCGAGATCCGGGACGCCGAGACGGCCGAGATCGCCTTCCGGGCCGCCCTGACCGGCCACCTCGTCCTCTCCACGCTCCACTGCAACGAGGCGGCAGGCGCGGTCAGCCGCCTTTTGGACATGGGTGTCGCGCCGTTCCTGATCGCTTCCACGGTCGTCGGCGTCGTCGCCCAGCGCCTGGTCCGCCGCCTGTGCCCGCACTGCAAAGAGGAGTATTTCCCCGACGACGACACGCTCGCCATGTACCGCGCTCTGGGCGGCGAGGTTAGTCCGGGCCTGATGCTGTACCGGGGGAAAGGCTGTGCCAAGTGTGAGGGGAACGGGACGCGGGGCC
>JAYTRQ010000495.1:0-4168 GCA_043746125.1 Armatimonadota bacterium
TGGGCACCGCATCGGTTGTCGCGGATGAGCCGCCCCCGCCGCAGCCCGTGAAGCTGCACAAAATGCCGATAGCCAGCGGCACTCCAAGAACTTTTAGCATGGGAGAGCGGCCAACCCCGTACCATGTCTGTATCTTATTGTTCTGCATCATGGAGGCATTATTCCATGATTGCCGTGGCTTCGTTGCGTAAATAGTTATTAGTAGTTGCAGATACGGTCAGGACCGTGTTCTTAGAGTATGAACAACAAGAATACCCAACGCTCCAGCGGCTCGCTAAATCCGAAGAACCGCCCGTTACGCTCGAAAAAGACGAGGGTTCAAAAGAAGTACGAATACCGTATCCGCAACTGGCATGATTCTAACATAGCACCCGTCTAAAGAGGAAGCCTGACGCTTTGGCTCAACAAAGAAGTGCTGTAAACCTGGTGCATCCAGGGGCGCACGGGCAGGCGTGGCAAACCACGCCTCCGCAGCGATCAGGCCATCACCTGTGCTCTGAGGCTGCGCAAGGTCTACCGCCGCCCCCCTGCAAGCGGCCGTGGGCTTGCTCCGTTCGCTTGTGGCTCTGCTGGGCGCGGTCATCGCCATCCCTTGCTATAGCACCCTCAGCCACAGGTAGTCGGGGCGTGCCGTAGAGTTGTCTGCGCCTGCGGCAGAGTTGTTGCATCTGGCCGTAGACCAGAATTTAGGTCACGTTTAGGCGGCGGCGACCACGACCAACAGTATCAGTGACGGGGAGGTGCTCCCGTTGTTGCTGGAGCAGGTCTCGCAACCTATCAGTCAAGTGTCTGCCGATGGCTATGAGTCTCTGCTGATGGCGGCTATGAGGCCATTGCCGGGCGCGGAGCCAAAGCCGCCATCCCACCCAGGCGCGGTGCGAAAATCTGGCAGCGTGGCAACAGCAAACAGGAGTGGCTGGCATGTGGTGAGAACCTTCGGCGCATCCGTCAGATTTGCGCGTCTGCTTTTTTGAGGGATACAGCCTATGTTTTAGACAAAGTGTCTGCACAAGCCTGTAGTACCATATGTTTTGTGTAAGGCGCAATGCAATAATATCATGCCTTCGGAAAGGCATGGAGCCTTATATCCCCGTCAATAAATTGAGGGGCCTTACGGCTTTCTTTGGTAAATGGAAGTGAGGTGGACGGAAGATGGAACAAAAGGATATCAAGATTTTCGGCAAGCACGACGAGGCGACGTTGGCCCAGATCACCCGGAGCGCCGCCCATGAAGCGGTGCGTGGTGCGGCCCTGTGTGCCGACGGGCACAAGGGCTACGCAGTTCCCATAGGGGGCGTGGTAGGCTACGAAGACCATGTCAGCCCCTCTGGAATCGGATTTGATATCGGGTGCGGCAACAAAGCCGTGCTGACGGATATGCCCGCCTCCGAAGCCCGTAAGAACATCAAGACGATCATGGACGACGTCTGGAACAACTTAGAGTTCGGCATCGGGCGCAACAATGGGACCCGCGTCGAGCATGAACTCTTTGACGACGAAGCCTGGAAGATAACGCCCCTCAAGTCTATGCGGCAGATGGCGCACAACCAGCTCGGAACGATAGGCAGCGGCAATCACTACGTGGATTTGTTCGCCGACGAGCAGGAGCGGGTCTGGATCGGGGCGCACTTCGGGTCGCGCGGTCTGGGCCACAAGACGGCCACCTACTTCCTCAAGGAAGGCGGGGCCAAGGACGGCATGGACGTCGAGCCGCTGGTCATCGGTGTGGACACGGCTCTGGGGAGCGATTACCTGGCCTGCATGGCCCTGGCCGGGCGCTACGCCTACGCGGGCCGGGACTGGGTCTGCGCGGAAGTGGCCCGGCTGCTGAGCGCGAACATTCTGGAGGAGATCCACAACCACCACAACTACGCCTGGAAGGAGCGTCACGGCGGGCGGGACCTGTGGGTGGTCCGCAAGGGGGCGACGCCTGCCTTCCCCGGCCAGAAAGGTTTCGTCGGCGGCTCGATGGGGGATATCTCGGTCATCTTAGAGGGCGTTGAATCCGAGGAGGGGCCGGCTGCCCTCTACTCCACGGTCCATGGGGCCGGGCGGGTGATGAGCCGGACGGCAGCGCGGGGCAAGATCAACTACAAGACCAAGCAGATCATCAGTCCTGGGGCGGTCTCGCGGGAGATGATGCAGCAGTGGCTGCGCGACAAGAACGTCGAGCTGCGTGGGGCGGGTACGGACGAGTCGCCTCACTGCTACAAGAGACTGCCGGACGTTCTGGCCCAGCACGGCAAGTCTATTCGCATCCTGCACACACTGACGCCGCTGGGCGTGGCAATGGCCGGTGAGGACATAGAAGACCCGTTCAAAGACTAGTGAAGACGAGCGAAGACGAGTGACAGGGCGAGAGCGGCGGGAGGCGATCTGCTTCCCGCCGTTTTTCTGCGTGGCACCGCTAAGGAGGATTCTGCGGCCGCGTCTTCTAACTTCAGCCTGGCCCCAACGTGGCCGGAGGGAACGCAATATGCGGCAGAGCAGCTTTAACAATGGGTGGAAGTTTTACAAGGGCGACGCGCCGGGCGCAGAGGCGTCCTCATTTGACGACCGCGAGTGGAGCCTAGTGACCCTGCCCCACGATTGGAGTATTGAAGAGCCTTTTGATCCGCAGTGGGCCAGCGCGACCGGGTTCCTGCCCGGCGGGATCGGCTGGTACCGTAAGGCCTTCACGCTCCCCTCGGTCGAACTTTCCCGGCGGGTCTTCCTGCACTTCGACGGCGTGTACTGCAACGGCGAGGTCTGGATCAATGGGCACGCGCTGGGCAAAAGGCCGAACGGCTTTGCTTCGTTCCGGCATGACCTGACGCCGTTCCTGCGGCCCGATTGGAAGAACGTCGTCGCGGTTCGGGCGGACCACACTCAGTTCGCAGATGCCCGCTGGTATACGGGGTCGGGCATCAACCGAAACGTCTGGCTGTTCGAGTCCCACCCCATTCATGTCAAGCAGTGGGGCGTTTTTGCCTCGACGCCCATCGTCTGTGCCGACCACGCCGAGGTCCGCGTGACGGTGGAAGTTCAGAATCAAAGCGACATGAATGCCGACGTTCAGTTAGAACACGCGCTGTATGACGGAGACGGAACACTGGTGGCCGAATCCACCGCGCCTCTGTTCGTGCCGACACAGGGCGAACAAACGGCGGCCTGCCAACTTGCCGTCATGCAGCCCCGCCTGTGGTCGGTGGATCAGCCTAATCTGTACCATCTGCGGACGACCGTTCGGCGGGATGGGGAGGCGGTAGACGAGGAAGACACTGTCATCGGCCTCCGCACGTTCCACTTTGACGCCGACACGGGCTTCTTCCTGAACGGGCAGAGCCTGAAATGGAAGGGCGTGTGCCTACACGACGACGCCGGGGCATTGGGCACGGCCGTCCCGCCGAAGGTCTGGGAGCGCCGCCTCCGAACGCTCAAGGCCGCCGGGGTCAACGCCGTCCGCATGGCGCACAACCCCCACGCGCCCGAACTTTACGATCTCTGTGACCGGCTCGGCCTGATGGTCCAGGATGAGGCCTTTGACGAGTGGGAGATAGGCAAGCGGAAGTGGAAGGACGGCTGGAACGTCGGCGTGGCCGGCACAGATGGCCCGCACGAGCACTTCACGGCGTGGGGCGAGGCCGACCTGCGAGACATGGTCCTGCGCGACCGCAACCACCCGAGTATCCTGACGTGGAGTGTCGGCAACGAGATAGACTACCCGAACGACCCGTACACGCACGAAGTGTTGGACATGGGCAACAACCCGCAGATCTACGGGCGTGGGCATGAGCCAAGCGCTCCCCATGCTGACCGACTGGGCGTCATCGCGAGGCGTCTGGTGGAGATCGTCAAGGCACTGGACCCGACGCGCCCGGTCACGGCCGCCCTCGCCGCCGCGTCGGTCTCCAATCTGACTGGGTTCGCCGAGGCTCTGGACGTCGTGGGCTACAACTACCAGGAGTTCCGCTACTCGGACGATCACGCCCGCTTTCCGGGCCGCGTCTTGTACGGCAGCGAGAACGGGCATGGCTGGGACCAGTGGGCGGCCGTCGCCGCTAATCCGTTCATCTCGGGCCAGTTTCTGTGGACAGGGATTGACTACTTGGGCGAGGCGGGCACGTGGCCGTCGCACGGGAACGGGTCGGGCCTGCTGGATCTGGCCGGGCTGCCCAAGCCGCTGTAC
>JAYTRQ010000496.1:0-12645 GCA_043746125.1 Armatimonadota bacterium
CGTTTCAGCGCGATAGTTTTCGCCCCCCGCCCCCGATTATGGGGAGGAAGACCCTGTCCCCTCTCGCTTAGGCTCGCCACCCTTCCCTCTTTCTCCAAAGTCCTTCCCTCCGAGGGAAGGGACAGGCCCGGAACGAACGTGAACGGGACAGGGATAGGATCAAACGGGCCAGGTCTCGCCCCCGCCCTCCCCTCTTCAGCACGACCGATGCAGGATTTCTCGCCCCCTGCGCCGAACCCTTGTGCATGACGACTGACAGTTCCTCCGATGACAGTTCCTCCGACCAACCCCGCGCCGACGTGTCGCGCTTCTTTACGAATATGGACCGCAGCGTGTTTGCGCTCAAGAACTTGCCCGAAGAGGTGGTCGCGTATCTGTTCGCCCGCTACTCCCGGTCCCGCCTGTCCCTGCGCGACGATCTGCGGAACATGATCGAGGCCGAGGATCTAGGAGCATTGATCGGCGAAGGCGCGTCCGACGACCCGTCACAGGTGGTCGGCCAGCTTCAGGAGCGGGCGCGGGCGTTTGCCGAGAAGTACGTGCTGGGGTATGGGCACAGTTCCGTGGCCGAGCACGGGTGCGTCCATCTGGCCCTGGAAGACGTCAGTATCGTCGCCTCCAAGCTCATTGAAGACGCCCGGCTGGCCTCGTACACGGAGAAAAGCACGCGCTATGTAGCGTTCGACCCGGACAAGGCTTACTATCCGCCGCGCGTCATGGCAGACCCGCACCTGGCCGACGACTACCGGGGCACGATCCGCGCCCTTCTGGATGCCTATTCAGGCTGGACCGAGGACTTCGTCGCGCAGATCAAGGCGCGGAACCCGCGCAGCGAGAAGCAGACCGAGCGCGGCTATGAGGCGGCGAGCCGGGCCACGGCGTTTGACATCCTGCGCTACCTGCTACCCACAGCCACGCACACAAACGTCGGCCTGACCTTGAACGCCCGGTCGCTGGAGAACCTCATCACTAAGCTGCTCTCACAGCCCTTGGAGGAGGGGAGGGACCTGGGCGAGCGCCTCAAGGCCGAGGCGCAGCATGTGGTCCCGACCTTGCTCAAGTACGCCAACCGAAGCCTCTACCGCGAGGAGACGGGCGAGGCCATCGCAGAATTGGCGCGGGAACTGTTGGGAACCCCCCTCCCCGGCTCCGCCGGTACTCCCCCCGAAGCGGAGGGAGGAAGAGGTTCGGAAACGGGAGCGTCTGCGGGTACGGAGCCGTCTGCGACCATTGACCTAAACTCCTTCTCCCCCCGCTTCGGGGGGAGTACCGGCGGAGCCGGGGAGGGGGGTTCCGTCTCCCTTGTCTTTTCCGAGCCGGACGCCGAAGAGAGACTCGTGGCCGCCATCCTGTACGGAGCGACAGGGCTGCCGATGGAAGCCCTGTTGGCCCGCGTCCGAGCCATGACCGAGGAAACGAAGGGCCGCGTCCTGGACGAGTATCTAGCCCGGCGGGGCAAGCACGACGCGCCAGGCCGGGCATTGGAGCGGATCACTTGCACGGTCGAAATGACTTTGGACTACGGCGCGTACCGGGACGTCCAGCGGCACCGGATGGCGACGCAGACGACGCAGCCCTTGTCGCCCACCCTCGGCTACGAGATGCCGAGGGAGTTCGAACGTTTTGGGTATCAGGGACAGTATGAAGATCTGATGGCCCGTGCCACGAACACATACGAGCGCCTGCACGACGCCGGGCTGACCCACGAGGCGGCTTACGCCCTGCCTCTGGCAACGCGCATCCGGGCGCTGTTCACCTGGAACCTGCGCGAAGTCACCCATTTTGTCGAGCTGCGGTCCGCCCGGCAGGGGCATCCGTCCTACCGGAAGGTGGCCCAGGAAGTCTATCACGCCGTCGCCGAGGCACACCCGCGCCTTGCGCGGTTTATGCGCCCCAATTTGAACACCTATGCCCTTACCCGAGAATAAGCCGCGCCAACGCCGAAGGCTCACGCGGGAGGAACTGAGCAAAAAGCTCCCGAACCCCGTCCAGTTCGAGCTGCCCGATAACGCGCTGATCGCCCCGCCGCGTGCCCCTAAACCTGCCCCGCTCCCGCTACTCCCGCAGCCTCCGCCGCCCCCACCACTCCCGCCGCCTCTCATTATTGAGGGGGAGAGAGCAGAGATGCCCGCAGTCCCAGACCCTCTGGTCCTGTCCCCTCTGGTCCTGTCCCCTCTGGTCCTAGCCGCACCAACGACGGTCCTGCCTCCCGTACTACGGCGGCAAGGGCGGGGCCGGGTCTGGCTTTGGGCGGCTTTGGGGTTGGTCGTCCTCGTGCCACTCATTCTGACTGGCATCGGGGCTTACACATCCCCACCGCATCTGCGAGGCATCCCTTCCGGCCGGTTGGTGTATCTGGAAGCCGACGCACCCTCGGAGAAGACCACGACCCTGCGCGGGCTTTATGTGACTGCGCCTGGCCTGGGCACACGCCTGCTGGTCCACGAGTCGGAGCCGCAGGACGCGGACGTCGGCGTGCGGGAGTGGATCACCCAGCCCACAATCTCGCCCGACGGCACCCAGGTGGCATTCGAGAAGCAGCTGATCACCCTGCTGGAAGAAAAGCGCTCGGTCCAAAACCAGATCTGGGTGATGCCGCTGGCCGAAGGCGGCGCCCAGAAGGCGCACCTTGTCGTGGATCTGACCAAGGAGAACCTGAAACAGATCGTCGGGCTGGCTTGGGACTCGGACTCGTCCCTTGTCTTCCTCGAAGATGCCACTTCCTACAGCGTCCCGACGGACACCGAAGACGCGCCGCTGAAGACGCCGCTCAAACTGAGCGGCCTGGTCCCGGCGACCGCGCCGGACGTCTCGGCCACGCGCGGCCCTTCCCTGGCGGAAGGCGGCGACTTCGTCTACAGCGTCCAGACCCCAGCTGGCCCGCAGGTACTCATCCAATCGGTGGATGGCGTCAAAGTCGGTCCCGCCGCCACTTCTTATGCCTTGTCGCCTGACGGCGCGAGGGTCGCCTTTGTCCCACCGGACGCTCCCCAGGTGATTCGCCTATTCGACACGGCCACGGGTCAGGTCGAGCCAGACCTGAAGGCGAAATGGGGATGGTCGGTGTTCGGCCGCCGCGCCATTACGTCCCTGCATTGGTCCCCCGACGGCAAGCAGGTCGCCTACACCGTCTCCAAGCCGCCCGTTCCCGACGATGAGATCTTCGTGCTAGACGTCGCCTCCGGCAAGGTCTCACAGCTCCCCTACCGCGCCGGTCGTGCGGCCTGGGACTGGGGGCACTAGGGACATTTTAGGGAGGCTTGGCGTAGACGTCGTCTTCCGCGCCGCAAATGGGCGCAAAGCCTAAAACGTCCCGGTAGAACAGGAACGAGACTGGGAAGTCTCGGACCAGCAATCGGGTGTTGGCGTACTTGAGCATAGTGATCTTCTTTTTGGGTAGCACTATGTTTCTCTACCTGCCATTGTGGCACGGCGTCGGGGTCCTGTCAAGCCCGCTTCCGGCGTACTTCGTGCTACAATGGATTGGAAGAGGCACTCCCCAGGATTGGAAGAGGCACTTCTGATGCTTTTCGGTCTATCGCGCCGGACCGTTCCAGGGGAGGGTTCATGAAGCCATTACTCAAAATTGTACTGCCCGCAGTGTTGTATGCGGCCCTAGCCTGCCCAATCGCCCAGCGACCCGCGCACGCGGAGGGTGCCGGGGCGGCGCAGACCGCAGCCGGTGCGAGCGTCGGCGACGGTAACCCATTCGGGAGTCCAGAAGCGGACGTCAAAGATGCGACGGCGGCGATCAAAGCCGGGGGCGACCGAGATACATTGGTCGCGGCCTACAGCAAGCGCGCCGATGCTCTGCGTGGCCTCCACAGGTTCCAGGAAGCCGCCGACGACTACGGGAAAGTGCTTGAGTTGTGCCGTCAGGCTCCGGCCACCAAGAATTACGTTGGTGTAGCCTCCTACCATCGTGGTCAGACCGAACTGGAGCTTGGTGACGGCGACGCTGCGGCTGCCGATTTCACCGCCGCCATCGCGGACGAGAACGATTGGAGTGACGCTTTTCTCGGACGCGCCCGCGCCCGTTTTCTTCAAGACGATCTGGCCGGCGCCCGCGCCGACGCTCAGCAGGCCAAAGCCTTCTTGAAGACCGATAAGGCCAAGGCCGACTGGAAAGAACCGGTCTTCGACCAGGATCTGGCCAGTGCCAACAAGGCAGTCCACGACAAGCCGACCGACGCCGAGGCCAGGCGGGAGCGCGGCACCTTCCATTTCCGCATCGCCCGGACGGATCCCGAAAACGGCCCTGCCGAGATGCAGCGGGCGCTAAGCGACTTCAAGGACGCGAGCGTCCTCGACCCGAAAGCGCCCGCGGCCTGGCTCGACCTAGCGCTTGCACAGATGGCCCTGAATGGCGGGCACACCGATGTCTTTGCGCCCTTCCACCGCGACGAGGTTTTGACAAATCTCGATAAGGCGACGGCGCTCGATGCCAAATATACGCCCGCCCTGGCGGCGCACGCGATTTACTTGGTGGGAAGCCCTATTAGTACCTTCATCCTGCCGGATGCCCAGGAGATCGCGGCCACGGCCAAGGCGAACGCGCAGGCCGTTCTCGATGCCTTCACCCTGCTCGATCGCGCCGCAGCGCTCGAACCGAGCGCCGGGGAGTGGCCGAGGCTGATGGCCGTCCTCGAATCCAACCGGCCGCAGCCCGACGCGGCCAAGCTCATCACCTATTATTCACGGGCCATCACCCTGGAGCCGCGCGGCCTGCTCGCCGAGATTGGCTGGCTGTGGCCGGGTGCGGTGTCACCGTCCATGACCGCACACGTGGGCGCACAGGACGGCAAAGACGCTTTCAAGGCTGAGGCCCTGGCCGGTCGCGGTCGGGTTTACGCCGCGACCAACGACCTAGACCGCGCCCTGGCCGACCTGGACGCTTCGCTGAAACTGCAAGACCAGAAGCCGGAACACTTGCTGCGCGCCCGAATCTATAGGCAGAAAAAGAACTGGGATAGCGTCATCGCCGACACGAACGCGGCGCTTGGCGATGGCGGACAGGGGAGCGATGACCTTCCGAATCTAGGGGAACTCGCGAAACCGGCGCTGGGCAACTCGGACCGTGCCGACGCGCTACTTCTGCGTGCCACCGCGTGGGATCAGAAAGGCGACTACGCCAAAGCCCAGGCCGACATAGACGCGGCCGTCAAGATTGACCCCAAGCGCACCGCTCTGCTTAAAGGCACACGGTATGACAAAACCCAACCAGCCGCCAAATGAAGGCGCGTTCAAAGCTCAACGCTCCGACGCGATAACTCCGTATACGGTATAATTGCCTCATGCCATCTGCCCTTCTGCACACCGATGAGGAGACCGATCCGAGCGCCTACGGCGCGTACCTACGGGCGCAGTCCGACGACGACCTGCTGGATGTCGCGCGGCACCTGGACCCGACCCTCTACCCCGCCCGCTGCGACGCGGCGGGCCGCGAGATCCGGCGACGCCGACTGTGGCACGGAGACGCCTTCACGGCGGAGGAAATGGCCGTCCGCCGCCTGGCTCTGGTCGCCTTCCCCCTGGCGGGCGTGACAGTAGCCCTGGCCTGGGGCCTGACGCCCGCCGATGCCTCCGGTCCGGCCTGGCCGACGGGGGACATGCTGCCGGACGGGATGCCGATGAGCGAGTTCGTGCGCCTGTTCGCAGTGGCGGTCGGGCGCGGCGCGGTCGTCTGGGGCGCACAGTTCGGCGTCTACGGCCTCCTGCTGGTGGGCTTGGGCAGTTGGGTCTGCGGTCGGGCGCGTGCGGCCCTGCGTGGCCGGGTGCGCCGCGACGCCTGGCGGCTGGCCACTCTGGGTCTGGCCGCCCTGACCGTGGCCGTCTGCACCGCGTCTGGCCCGCGAAGTTCCGTGCCATTTCTGTTCGGCGTCCCAAAGGACGCTTCCGTCTGGGACCGCACTTTGCCCCTCTGGGACCCATTCGCCTCCCACGGTCCGCCAAGCCTATGAAACACAAGCGACGACGCGCCGGCCCGAACCCTCTGAGTGAGTACCGCCGCTTGCAGCGCGAGATCCGGCAGGCCTTTGACCCGTTCACGGCCCGCCACTGCGGGACGTGCGTCACCCCCTGCTGCGTTAAGCCAACCCGCGTGACGCCCATAGACGTCGCCCTCGCCGTCGGCCTGGGCCATACGTTCCCCCACCTGGACGGCGGCGATGCCTACGCCCCGGCCGTCGCCTACGCGGTCAACCGCCTGGCCCCATCGGCGTTGACCCTGCCGATGGCAGACGGCGAGGAGCCGCCGCTGGAAGCCTGCGAGTACCTGCACCGGGGCCGTTGCACGTTCCCGGACGATCTGCGCCCGTTCGGCTGCACGACGTTCCTGTGCGGCCCCATGTACGCGAACCTGCCTGACGAGACCCTGCGCCGTCTGCGCCGCCTCATCCGTCAGCTGGACGACGCGCACACGGATCTGCTGCGGGCTTTGCGGGATGGCGGGAAAATGCCTGCGGAAGGTTAGGGGCAGTTGGCGCGGGCCGTTTACCGAAAGAGCCGTACGGCCCCTAGGTTTATCTCTGGGGATATAAGGCTCCGTGTCTTTCCGAAGACACGGTATTTGCGCCTTGCGTTTTAGAATAGCCTCTGGTAAAATAAACTTGTGCTAACGCTATGCCCAAAATACAGGCTCTACTCCAACAAGCAGTAGGAAGGGAAACTGGCCCATACGTTGCAGACGTGCCGCTTGGTCTACAACTCCCTGCTGAATTGGCGCAAGCATGACTTCGAGCTTCTCGGCAAGTCCCCAGGCCGCTACGACCAGCATAAGGCGTTCCCGCAATGGAGCAAGCAGTTCCCCGAAATCGGCAACATCCATTCCCAAGTCTTGCAGAACGTGGCCGTCCGCGTTGACCTCACGCACCTGCGGGACGGCGAGGGTGATCTGTCCGATGCTGGTGTTTACGGTCTTGTCTTTGAAGCCATTGGCGTAGCCGGTGCGCTCCTGGGTGCGCTCGTGGGGAGCCGCGCCAAGATGGTTTTGGCGTTCGATCTGCATGGCGGCATTGAGGAGCACCTGAAAAAGAGTGGGCAAAGCGTCGAGGCCGCCGCTCGTAAGCTGCTCCAAAAGGGCCGCAGATAAAGTAAAATTGTTCTGGTAGGTCATGGGTTGTGCTCCTTTGGTCTGGTAACTTTAAGGATACTCCCTGACCTACTATTTTAAGATAGTTTTTCGGCCAATTCACTTTTACAGAAAAGATTTTACACTAACGCCGCCGGAGTTAGGCGCAAATAGGCTGCCTTCTGTGTAATCACCAACCAGTATGTTCCCTTGCAAATCAAGATGCAATTCTTCGGGATAATCAACTGCATCGGTAGCGATTATTGTAGACCAAATGAGATTGCCATTTGCATCAAACTTGGACAAAAAGCCATCCAAGACCGACATTTGATCGGACGGATCGGTGGATTCGTATCCTGTGACATAAATCGTGCCGTCACTTGCAGTGCAAACCGCTGTTGCAAAATCCTTGTTAAGGCCACCAAACTTTTTACCCCATATCAAGGCGCCGTTGGAGGCGAATTTTGCCACAAAGGCGTCAGCATCTCCATTGTATGCTCCATATAATTCATCCGTGCCACTCGCGACCAAAACATTTCCATGACCATTTAGGCCCCCCTTGCTGTTCGCAAGGAAAAGGAAGCGGGCGGCCCTTGTCATGCCGCACTCCGCGCCTAGCGGTCAGTCTCCCTCGTGCTGTGGAGCGCCAGTCGGCGTGCGAGGGTGTAACGCTCACTGACCGCAGCACCGTGGCCCGCCTCAAGAACGTCGTCGAGTTCGAGCATGTCCACAGGCCGCAGGATCACCTGAGCGTTCGGCACTTCATTCACGGGGCCCCGCACGTCGATCCGCGCCTCCCGAGCCGTGGCCCCGACGTGAGGGTAAAGGATGGTGACTTGGCGCGTCACGGGCTGGCTGACGGCGTAGATCGCGAGCTGGTACAGCCATTCGGGAGGGAGGGGAGTCGTCCAGAGGTCCCGATATTTGGCGTCCAGTACCGCAGCCAGGCGTGGCCCCTGCCAGAGCACGTAGTCGGGGCGGGGGGTTGGGGGACGCTGACCGCGCGGGTTGAAGTTCGGGGCGTAGGCAAAGACGCCCCGAAGGCGATGCTCGTCCTCCAGGCGGTAGCCTGGCAGGTTCTCCCCGAGGAATCGCGACAGCAGGGCCTGAAAGAATCGGTTCATGTCGAACAGGAACCCTGGTAGTTCGACACGGCCCGACCCGTCCTCCAAACTCAGTCCCTGATTCTCCCAGAGAAGCTCGATCAGCGTCAGGGCGGGCTGGTACGTGGCGGTGAGGCGGTTGAGCGAGTGGCGGGCACGACGGAGCACCTGATCGCTCAGACGCGTCGCCGAAACCGTCTCCCCGAGGAGGCCGTTCAGACGCCCCAGCTGTCCCCGCAAGGATGGGTCCGTCGTCGTGCGTGCGCCCAGAGCCAGCCCCGCCCGCAGCACCTGGTTGAGCAGGGCGTCCTCGCGGCGTTCGTGGAACAAGCACGGCAGCGTCGCCGACGCCAGGCCGCCCGAACGGGCGAGCCGCCCCATGTCGATGCTGCCACGGAGTGTGCCAAGCGGCTCCTCGCGGCGGACGTACTCGCGCCGCAGGCCCCGCGCCATCAGCGCCTCCCCCTCTCGCGCCAGTTCCTGGATCAGAATGTCCTGGAATGTGTGTGCGCTGAGCCCGAAGTCGGCATCGGTAAACAGGTCCAGGTGGCGAAGGCGGTAGGCGTAGCGCAGCAGGCGCAGCAGGGGGAGGCCCGCCAGTTTCGGCTCGACGGTGATCTCCAGGGGGCCCAGTCTGATTCTCCCGACGAACGATGTCGCCTCGATGACGAGGCCACGACGGTATTCGACCACACGCAGCTTGTTCTGGGCATCCAGCCTTTGAAGGAGGGCCTGCGCCTGGGCGTCCTCGGGCAGGGTCACACCGGTCAGGAATGTGCCAACGCGGGCGGGCTCACGTGACCACTCCCGCAGACGCACCCGGATCGGCTCGGCGCTGTCCGTCATGGCTGGGCCGCAACAGCCGACTCGCTGTCGGCGGCCTGCCCGAGGGCGTCGTCGTTGAGGTGGACCTCGCCGCCACCCAGGGCTTCCTCGGTGGCGGCGTCGGTTTCCTCGTCCGATGCCGCATCGCCCGCCTCGAACTCCTCGGCGGGTGTCGGCGTGGGGAGCGCGGCCGCGATGTCAGGGAACGGGGCGAGGAGGGCCGTCACCAGGTCGTCCACCCGATCCCGCGCGAACAGCTCCTGCCGAACGTGCATCCTGGCGGAGTCGACAAGACCCTGCCCCAGGATCGCCTCCAGCACCCCATAGTCCTCGTAGCAGTATTCCTGGAGCAACGGGACCACGTCCTCCTCCAGGATGCGGGCGAACGTGGCGAAGTCGGCGACGGGCCGACCATCCCCCGCAAGGAGGTAGGCGTGCCCAATCTGCATGTTGCGCCCGTCCCGCCCGATGTGGGCGACGATGCTCTGGTTTAGGGCGTCCAGCCAAGGGCGGAGCGGGATCCCGTTCAGGGTGGTGTCGCCGAGGGTCGCACTGTCGGGCAGCAACTCGATGAAGCCGAAGCGCCTTCGGAGGGCGGCGTCGAGGAGGGCGATGGAACGATCCGCCGTGTTCATGGTCCCTAGGACGAACACATTGGGCGGGACCTGAAACGCCCTCCCCGAGAGCGGCAGCAGGATCGGCCTGCCGCGCTTATTCTTCTCCAGGACCGTCAGCAGTTCGCCGAAAATGCGCGGGATGTCCCCTCGATTGATCTCGTCGATGATTAGGTAAAAGGCGCGGTCGGGCGCGGCCCCCGCGTCGGCGCACAGGCGCAAGAACACGCCGTCGCGACGCTGGAACGTCATCGCCCCCGCAACCAGCTCGGGGCGGTATCCCTCAAGGAAGTCTTCGTACCCGTAGGCGGGGTGGAAGCTGCACAGGCGGACCGCGCGCTCCGCGATGACGCCCGCCTCCGCCGCCGAGAGCTGGCCGAACGCCCTCCCGAACCAGGATCGGGCCGCCAGTTCACGGGCGGCGGTCTCCGCCCAGAACGTCTTTCCAGTCCCTGGTGGTCCGAACAGGATCAGCTGCGCCTTGCGGTCCAGCACGCTCTGGATGCGTGCGGGGACGCCCGTCAGCGGCGGGGCGATCACCGTCGGTTCGGGCCCGACGATAGGGAGCGGGGGCAGCAGTAGCGGTTCCCTGCCGTAGATGCGGCGCTCAATCTCCGCCTGATTCTCCCCGAACTTGTAGACCTGACGGACGGTCGACCGAAGGCCCTCGTGCTCCGGCATCGCCCAGCGCTCGTCCGACAGCCACTCGACGGGGCGCTGGTGGGAGAAACGGGCATCGCCCTGGTAGCGGTAGCCTCCCGTCACCCTGCCGATGCCCAGCGCCGTGGCCCCGTTCATGGCGACCACGAGGGAGCCGATGGGCATGTCGCGGATGAAGGCACTGATCTGCCCCGCGAAGTTGCCGTTTACGCCGTCGCCGTCCTCCGTCGCGGGCCTCGGGTGCGTCTCGTTGAGCAGGGCCTTGAGCGCGGCTTTTCGTGGCCCCGTCTCGGGGATCGCACTCAGGGCGGTCAGGTCCCCGAGGCCGCCCCACCCAATGGCGACGCAGCCGCGTGACCGCATCTCGTCCCAGAGGCTCAGGCCTGAGGTCCCCTCAGTTGTCCCAATCCGATAGTAGCCGTAGGGGCTGTGGCCGTCGCGCTCGTTGAGGGTGTAGGTAACCTGGTTCATGGGTCGCCCAAGGGCCTGCGCCAGTTCGACGAAGCGCCCTGCGGCCAAGTAGCGGCCCTGTGTGGGCCACTCCGAGACACCAGGCGGCGGCACCTGGAGCAGTCTGACGAGATGGAACCGCTGGTAGTCAGGGTTGTGGAAATCGTCCAGTTTCTCGGGGTGGAGGAGGCTAAAGTATTTGTGGCCCCATGCAAGGTCGTGTACGGTGGGGGCGACAGCGGCGAGTTCCTTCTGGAACTGGCGGTAGTCGGCGTCATCCGTGGTGACGGGGAACGCGCTCAGGACCTGCGCACCCCGACACAGCTCGTCACGGTGGACGCGCGCGATTTCGATGGCCTGAGGGAGTGTCACCTCGACCACTTTCTGCGGGCTGCCCGTTACCCAAGCCTCCTTGCCCTGGTGGAAGAAGAGGCCGAACTTGAAGGCACTGCCGCCCGCGATGCTCCCGAACCTGTTGGGGAAGCTCTCGTCGTTCTTGAACTCCAACCAGTAGTTGAGGCCGTCCGAAGCGACGCCCCCGTGGAGCGTCGTGAGGAGAGCCTCGCCGTCCAGGTCACCGAGCACGTCGGGGCCGAATCGCGCACGAAACGTAGCGTAGCACGCGTCCAGGCGCGCGTGCGAGAGTAACTTCCCCTCACGGTCAAGCCGCTCGGCGAATTCGCGGAGTTCGTCGGCGACCGTGTCGTTCAGTGTATGCATAGTGTCTGTTGCGATCTCCTGACCTGGCTCATCGTGTCAGACCTGAGCTTGTCATGCTCCTGTTGCTTTATCCGAGAAGCGCCTTCAGCCGCTCCAAAGACTCGTCGGCCCTGTCCATGTCGAACTCCAGCAGGATGTACCCCTCGTACCGAAGGGCGTTGCGCTTGCTCTGGTCGGTCTCCTGCGTCCAGCGGCGATGATGCACACTGCCGTCCACGAGTACGTGGACGCGCCCGACCTGGAAGTCGATCTCGGCGATGGGCAGCCCGCTTTCAGGGAGCGCGTAGTGTAGTCGGGTCGGCCTCGGCAGCCCCTCCTCCCGCAGCATCTCCAGGAAGCGCCGCTCGTTGCGCGCGCCGTCCCCCGTGATCGAGTCCAGAAGCTCCTGCCACTCGTCCGCTGCGATGGGCTGCGGCTCGGCGGTTTGGAGCCATAGAAGTGTGTCCCGCACCAATCGGCGGTCCAGGAGGGGGTGCTCACGCTGGTTGAAGAAGTCCTGAAGGCACTCGTAGCAAGCCGACGTGCATTCGGGCTGGAGATCCTCCCCGCACGCGCCGTAGTGGATTGACTCCAGGGTTTGGGCGACCACCTCGCGCAGGGTGCTGCCTTCCAGTACCCGCGACAGCGCGCCTGCTGACCCTGCCGTGGATTCGTAGAAGACGATCTCGATGCGCTCGGGGTCCGCGCAGGGCACGTCGAAGGCTTGCAACTCGCTCGGACCCTGGCGCAGGGCGAGGGATAGGCCGACCACGAGGGCGTTGCGCAGCGTGACGCGCAGCGACTCGGACACATCCTTGTCCAGTGGGCCGAACTGGAGGTGCAGGGCGTCATGGGTGCCGCGCGCGTACAGGGCGCGGAAGTCGCTGTCGGGCTGGGGCGAGCCCGCCGCGCGCAGCTTCCATTCCCCGCCTTCCAGGGCGTACCCTGGGCGGTGCTGGAGGTCCTCGGGCACCGCACCCGAACCCGTCGATCCCGCCTTCGAGTCGCTGGCGGCGAAACGGCTGCGGAAGTTGATCATCGTGACCGTGGCGCTGGGCACAAACGACAGGACCAGTTCACGACCGTCTGCGTCGGCGAAGGACCACGTCTGCTTGGCGCGCGGCAACGCGGCGAACTGCTCGATGACGAAGCTCTTGCTCTCGCGAATCTCCTCCCAGCGGGAGATGCGGTTCTCGGACTTGACCCGCACACTCGGCATCTGCAT
>JAYTRQ010000497.1:0-4142 GCA_043746125.1 Armatimonadota bacterium
CGGGGCGTGTGCCCTCGACGCCCCCAAGAACGGCCTGCGCGTGGAGGGGTACACGCCGCCCCCGGACGTCATCGCCAACGTCGAGCGCATAATGCAGGCGGCGGGCATAGACGTCGGCGGCATCGAGTACATGGTGGACGACCGCGACGGCCGCCTGGTCTACTACGACGTCAACGCCCTGTCCAACTTCGTCGCCGACGCGCCGCGCGTGGTCGGCTTTGACCCGTTCGTGCGGCTAGCGGACTATTTGGAGGAAGCGGTGACATGACTATTTTAGAAACAGAGCGGCTGCGGCTGCGCCCGATGAACATGGCGGATGCGGACAACCTTCTGCTCATCTTCTCCGACCCGGAAGCCATGCGCTATTATCCCAGTACGAAGGATCGCACTGAAACGGAGGGCTGGATACGCTGGAACGTGGGCAGCTATCACAAACATGGCTTCGGCCTGTGGATCGCGTCCTGGAAAGAGACGGACGAGTTTGCAGGGCAGTGCGGACTGGTCCGGCAGGAAGTGGAAGGCAGTCCGGAGACTGAAATCGGCTATCTGTTCCTGCGCCGATTTTGGCGGCAGGGTCTGGCGACCGAGGCGGCCTGCGCTTGTCGCGACTACGGCCTGACTGTCTTGGGCCGGAGCCGCTTGGTGTCTCTGATCAACCCCGCCAACACGCCCTCACGCCGGGTTGCTGAGAAGGTCGGTATGACTCTGGAGAAAGAGATCATCAAGTGGGAACGACCCACCTGTATTTACGCGCTTGATACAGGAGGTGCCTTCTGATGCGCTATGGCTATTGGATGCCCGTCTTCGGCGGCTGGCTCCGCAACGTGGAAGATGAGGGGATGGCCCCGACGTGGGAATACGTCAAAAAACTCGCCCAGCGGTCTGAGCAGATCGGCTTTGACCTGACGCTGATCGCGGAACTCAATCTGAACGACATCAAGGGCACGGACGCACCCTGCCTGGATGCCTGGTCTACGGCGGCGGCGCTGGCGGCCGTCACGGACAGGTTGGAACTGATGGTGGCCGTCAGGCCCGCCTACCACAACCCGGCCCTGTTTGCCAAGCAAGCCTCGAACATTGACGGCATCAGCGGCGGGCGGCTGTCGCTGAACGTCGTCTCGTCGTGGTGGGAGGACGAAGCCAAGCAGTACGCGGTGGCGTTTGACCGGCACGACGACCGCTACGCCCGCACGGAGGAATGGCTGGCCGTAGTGGACGGGCTTTGGACGCAGGAGCGGTTCTCCCACGCCGGGCGTTTGTACACGCTGGAAGGGGCGCAGTTGGCTCCGAAGCCGGCCCGGCGCCCGACCATCTACGCGGGGGGGGAGTCGGAGACGGCCAAAGAACTGATCGCGCGGACGTGTGACGCCTATGTGATGCACGGGGACCCGCCGGAGATCGTTGGGGCAAAGATCGCGGACATGCGGGGCCGCCGGGAGCGTCTGGGTCTGGGGCCGATGACGTTCGGGGTGGCGGGGTACGCGGTGGTCCGGGACACGGAAGAGGAGGCCGCGTCGGAACTGAGACGCATCACGGATGTGCGGCAGAACGCGGCGGGGTACGCAAACTATCAGCAGTGGCTGGCCGGGACGGAGCTAGAGCGTCAGGTGTCCTTGGAGGACTATTCGGTCTCGAACCGGGGCCTACGGTCGGGCCTGGTGGGCACGGCGGGTCAGGTGAAGGCGCGGGTGGGGGAGTTTGAAGCGGCGGGCGTGGATCTGCTGCTGCTCCAGTTCAGCCCGCAGTATGAGGAGATGGAGCGGTTCGCGGCGAGCGTGATCGGGGGCATCCTGTAGGGGCGGTCCCCCGTGGTCGCCCTCCCCATCCTCGGCGCAACAACCAATCGCGTACGGATAGGGCTCGCCCCATCCTCTTCTCTTGCGCCGCTTGCTGGGCGGGTACACGGACGGGAAAAGGGCACGGCAAGCAGTGCCCCTACGCCGAGGTTACCCGCAGGGATTGGGTCCCCCCGTTCTTTCCAAGAGGGCGGTCCTAGGAGAAGAAGGCCAGCCGCGTCACTCGGACAGTTCGGGGAGGCGGTCGTCCGTGGGGGTGGGGGCTTCGGCCTCTGCCCCCTTCCGGTGCGTCGTGTCCTCGCGCGCCTCAGGCAGGGCGCAAAAGCCGCAGTCGCAGCCACCTGTGAGGGCGGGGAAGGCGTGAGCGAGGGCGCGGCGGGCGGCACGGAGGGCGGGGCGGGGGTGCAGGGGAACCCAGGTGAGTTCCTCGCGGACGTAGGCGTCGGCAGCCCCCCAGCGGGTCTTCCACGGCTCGGCGCTGGGGAGGTAGTTTGCGAGGGGGACTTGGCGGCTGATGGCGTCTTCGAGGGCACGGGCATTGAGGATCAGAACGGGGCTGTAGGCGTGCCAGTCGGGGTCGAAGCCGGAGTAGTGGAAGGTGATCATAGCACTGCCGCCGAGGACGGCCTGGGCGGCGACGGGGACGCCGGCGACTTCCAGGGTCCAGACGGCCGCCTCGCCCCGTTCGGCCAATGCGCTCAGCGTCTCGCGCATGAAGTCCTCGTGGCGCACACTGGGCAGGTGGTCCAAGTGCTTCGTGCCGGTCGTGCTCTGAGCGCGGCGGTGGTGGAGGGCGATGAGGACGCTGCCGGCAGCGCGGACTTCGTCGGAGGTGCGGGCGACGTGGACCTGCCAGGCATGTCTGCGCCGGTCGAGCAGGCGGGGATAGTAGCTTAGGTTGTCGCGCATGGACTTGCTCAGGCCCTGGCGGAACTCGGACCAGGATCGCGGCAGGGCGACGATCTGGCCCGCCGTCCGGCGGTAGTGGGAATGGGCTAGTCGGGCCGCCCGGGGGCGCATCTGCCACAGTTCGGCTAGTCCCCGTGCGGCCTTAGGGCGCATGACCTGGAGGTGGGCGGCGTCCCAGGGGGCGAGGCTTCGTCCGGCGAGGTGGGTGAAGAGGGCGCGGAGTGCGTCTTCCTCATGCGAGTGGCGCAGCAGGAGGGCCGGTTCGTCAGTCATATCCTCCATGCGGCAGCGGAGCCGGGTCCCCAGGAGGCGCAAGGGCCGCTGGAGTAGGGGAGATCCGGTCCAGGTCGGGTAGCAGAAGGGGGCGATGGCGAGAAGTGTCCCATTCGGGTTCGATCCGTTTTCCCAGATGGTCAGGATGAGAAGCCTGGGGCGCAACGGTTCGAGGGCGGCCAGGTGATGCCACCACTGCCAGGCCCACTCCCAGGTGGCGAAGGGGCTAGGGTAGGAGGCATGGCGTCCTAGCTCCTCCCAGGCTGGTCGGAGGGCAAGGAAGCCTTCTTCGGTCGTGACCTCGCGGCATGTGAAGCTACCGGTCGTCTGCACGGTCTGAGGAGCCATAGCTTGATTATACCCGATGAGTCTCAGGAGGACGGCTGCCAGGAGCGGCCGGCGGAACGAGGGTGCAGGCGGTCCCCAGGCCCAGCAGGAGCCACAAGGTAGAGGGGGCTGGGCCGGACTGCCCAGCGGGGTTTACGGCCGCGTCTGCCGCCTGCGCGGCGACTCCGGCAAGGGTGCCTGCGAGTACGCTCTGGTGGAGGCTCGCAGTGGACCCTCGTCCCAGTGCCCGCAGGCCGATAATCCCGAAGGCGAGGAGGGCGGCGAGTCCGGCCAGGAGGCCCGGCCCGGCTGGGACAAGTGCGCCCGTGGTGGCGAGGCCGGCCGCTGCCACCGCTTCGGCCCCGGTGCGTCGCCAGACGCGCGTTGGGGAGGCGGCCGTCGCAAGCAGGAAGGGCGGGACGACGACGAGGAAAGCGGTGAGAGGGTGGGCGTCCTGGGGCGGCCGGGCGGCGAGGGTAGGTGTGGCGGCCGGAGCGCTCTCGATCTGGGAGTGGAGGCGATATAGGTAGGTCTGGCCGGACACGACCAGGTGTGCGTTGCTGTCCGAGACGGCGTTCAGCCCTCCGAGCGTCAGGAGGTCCGCGACCGCCAATGTGGAGGCGAGCATCGTGGCGACGATGAGGCAGTCTAGGAACAGGCGGAGCCGGCGGTCTTCCGCCGAGTCGGTGTCCTCGTCCATGTAGATCGTCAGCAGGGCGTTGGCGGCGTCGGCGGCGATCTTAGGGTCGTTGGCCTCTACGCTGACTTCGATGACGTCGGTATCTCCGAGCGTCGCCACGGAGAGGGTGGCCGGGCTGACGGTCTGGGCGACGCGGG
>JAYTRQ010000498.1:0-12551 GCA_043746125.1 Armatimonadota bacterium
GTCGCCGGAGGCCAGCTTCTCGGCCTCCATGTAGGGTAGCAGAACGGCCACGGCCCGCTTCATCACGCGGGCGCTCTTGACGACCTGGGGCAGAAACATTTTGCCCGCCCCGAACAGATCCCCGACGACGTTCATGCCCGCCATTAGCGGCCCCTCGATGACCTCCAAAGGCTTGGCGTACGCCAGCCGGGCTTCCTCGGTATCGGCCTCAACGTGGTCAGTGATGCCTTTAATCAAGGCGTAGGAGAGACGCTCCTCAACCGTTCCCTGCCGCCACACTTCCTCAGCCTTTTCGGTCGTGAGCACGCCCTTGACCGTTTCGGCGTAGGCAAGGAGCCTGTCAGTGGCATCGGCCCGCCGGTTAAAGAGGGCATCTTCGGCCAGTCCCAGCAGATCTTTGGGAATCTCCTCGTAAACGGCCAGCATCCCGGCGTTGACGATGCCCATGTCCATGCCGGCCTGGATGGCATGATACAGGAAGGCCGAGTGCATGGCCTCCCGGACGACGTTGTTGCCTCGAAAGGAGAAGGACAAGTTGGAAACGCCGCCGGAGACATGACAGCGCGGCAGGGTCGCCTTGATCTGACGCGTGGCCTCGATGAAGTTCACGGCGTAGTTGTTATGCTCTTCTATGCCCGTCGCAATAGTCAGGATGTTCGGGTCGAAGATAATGTCTTCGGGCGGGAAGCCGACTTCCTCGGTCAGTATCTTGTAAGCCCGTGTACAGATGGACACTTTGCGCTCGATGGTGTCGGCTTGTCCTGCCTCGTCGAAAGCCATCACAACCGCTGCCGCTCCATAGCGGCGGATCAGCCGCGCGTGCTCTTTGAACTGCTCTTCACCACTCTTGAGGCTGATGGAGTTGACGATGCCTTTGCCCGGAAGGCACTTCAGACCGGCCTCGATGACGTCCCACCGAGAGCTGTCCACCATAATCGGAACGGGGTTGATGTTTGGCTCCCCCTGGATCAAGGTGAGGAACCGGGTCATGGCCTCCACCCCGTCCAGCATTCCCTCGTCCATGTTGACGTCCACGATCTGTGCGCCGTTGTCCACCTGCTGCTGCGCGACCGTCAGGGCGGCCTCATAATCGCCCTTCAGAATTAGCTTCTTGAACTGCGGCGAGCCGGTGACGTTGGAGCGCTCACCAACGTTGACGAAGTTCAGCTCGGACCGCCAGGTGAAGGACTGCGCCCCATTCAGCCGTGTCAGCGGCGCGATCTGCGGCGGACGGCGCGGAGGACAGTCCTTCAAGGCTTCGGCGTAGGCACGAATAAACTCCGGCGTGGTGCCGCAGCAGCCGCCGACGATATTCAGCCAGCCGTTCTGTGCCCACTCGCGGAGGGCGGGGACCATGTCGGCGGCGGTGAAGCTGAAGCCCGTCTCGGAAAGCGGGTCTGGGAGGCCGGCGTTCGGGTAGGCGCTGACGTAAACCGGCGCGATGCCCGACAGCTCCTCCATGAACGGCCGCATGAGGTCCGGGCCAAAGGCACAGTTCAAGCCGACAGAGAGAAGGGGGACGTGTGAGATCGAGTTCCAAGTGGCAGCGATGTCCTGCCCGGACAGGTTGCCACCCGCCAGGTCGGTCAGCGTGAGCGAGGCCATGATCGGCACGACGCGCCCACCGTCCTCAAACAGCGTCTGGATGGCAAACAGAGCGGCCTTGAGATTCAGCGTGTCAAAGGTCGTCTCACACAGGAGCAAGTCCACACCGCCGTCCAGCAGAGCCTTGGCCTGTTCGTAATAGCCGTCCCGCAGCTCGTCGAAGGTCACATTGCGCCGCTCCGGGTGGTCTGGATCTACCATGACCGTCGCGCTGCGCGTCTGCGGGCCGAGCGCCCCCGCCACGAAGCGCGGCTTATCCGGGGTGCTGTAGTCATCGGCGGCGCGGCGGGCGAGAGTGGCCGCCGTCAGGTTCATCTCGACGACCAGGTCTTCCATGCCAAAGTCCACCATCGAGACCCGGTTGGCATTGAACGTATTGGTCTCGATGATATCCGCGCCCGCCTCTAAATAGGCCCGGTGAATGTCCTCGATCACGTCGGGCCGGACCAGCATCAGGGCCTCATTGTTGTTCTTGAGGTCAAGCGGGTGGTCCTTGAAGCGCTCCGCGCGGTAATCCGGCTCTTCAAACTTGTGGAGCTGGATCATTGTCCCCATCGCCCCGTCGAGGATTAGGATACGCTCTTTGAGTAACTGTTCAATGTCGGCCATAGGTTTTTGACGTGTCCCGTTCTAGTCCACCCAGTTTTCGCACTTCAAGCCTGGAACCCGCAGGAAGTTTCGCAGGTTCCGGGTGATGACAGTGGCATCCTCTGTCAAAGCGACAGCAACGATCCACAAGTCCGTCTTGCCATATTCAGTTTCATCTGAAGCAACGCATTGTACAGCAGATGGTAGGCAAGTCGGATAATGTGCGTAGTGTGTCGGTCAGCTTTTGGTAAGCGTAGGCAAGTTAAGCATCGGTACTCGCCTTTCGCGGAAACGCACAACGACCGTTTCGAGTAGTGTGAGAGTGTCAGCGTCAATCATGGCACTCAATAGCTGGGGGCCTCATCCGCCCTGTGCTGGCTCTCGCGCATGGCTTCTTCCCACTTACCGAACAAAGGATCGTCACGGAAGGTGCCGGCGGCGCAGGCCCACGGGTTGCCTTACGCTTTGGCCTTTTCAAGCAACGGCCACGACTTCTCCCATTGTTCATCAGTTGTGCGAGTCAACTCTGGGAAATACTCGATTTTGCTTTCCATACACAGATTATAGCACAAACGAGGCCCTCTGCCTTGACATCACCGGCCCCGACCGCCATACTGAGGGGCAGATTCAGAACGGATTTCGAACGGACTTCGGCGGAGGGAATGACGATTGCAGAACGACAAGCCTTTTGTGGTGGGCGTAGACCTGGGCGGGACGAACGTCCGGGCGGCCGTGATTGACCGGGCCGGCGAGCAGATCGTGGCGCGGGGTGAGAACATCTCGTCGCGCGGCATGGAGGGGCCGGGGCTGACGGCGATGCAGATCGCGGTCGCCGCCAAGACGGCGATGGAGCAGGCGGGTGCAGACCCGTCTCAGGTGCTAGGCGTAGGTATCGCCGTGCCGGGCCACGTGAAGGCCAAAGAGGGCCTGGTCAAGTGGGCGCCAAACTTCAAGGACCAGTGGAAGGACGTCCCAATTGCCTCCCTCGTCGCGCAGCACTTGGGCCTGCCCGTCCACATCGGCAATGACGCCAACGTGGCAGCCCTGGGTGAGTTCCGGTTCGGGGCAGGCCGGACCGTGCGGCACATGGTCATGGTGACCCTGGGGACGGGCATTGGCGGGGGCATCATCGTGGACGGCCGTCTGCTGGACGGCGCAGACGGCGGCGCGGGCGAGATCGGCCACATGGTCATCAACCCCGGCGGGCGCGGCGGTAACAGCGCGTTCGGGTCGGTGGAAGGCGAGACGCAGATCAGCGCCATCGTGGAGCGGGCTGCCCGCAAGATTCAGGAGGGCTTCCCGACGTCGCTGGGCGAGCGGGTGGACTTTGACCGGTTCGCGCTGACGCCCGCCATCATCGCCGAGGAGGCGCAGAAGGGGGACGCGGTCGCCTTAGAGGTGTTTGAGGAGACGGGCTACTACTTGGGCCTGTGCATCACGAACCTCATCAACCTGCTCAACCCGGAAATGATCGTGGTCGGCGGCGGGGTCGCGCAGGCGGGCGACATCATCCTGGACCCGATCCGGCGGACGGTCACGGCCACGGCGATCCGCTCCCTGTCCCGTTCGTGCCGCATTGTGCCGGCCGAGTTAGGCGACAACGCCGGCATCTTCGGCGGCGCGGCGATTGTCTTGCAGGAGATGGCGGGCGAGGTTTAGTCCTGGTCTGCTCGGTGATGGAGTGAGACAGCCCCGGCCACTTGGCCGGGGCTGTTCTGTATTCCGAGGTAGTCATGCAAAGTTTAACAGAGGCGGCCTAACGCTTGGCAGACTTCTTGTTTTTATGACTTTCATACGCGACTACGCCCCACAGGTAAACAGACATGAACCAGCCCAGACCGGAGGTGGACACAGGATGCGCGTCACCCCGCCAAAAGCAATAACCCGTAAAGATAGAGGCCGCGATGGTCCATCCGGTAGCGACGTAAAGCCAGTGATTTTTGTCTTCGGCCATTATTTTGCCTTTTAGACTCCCGCCAAAGTTTGCTGATGGTCGGCGTATTCATTTTTCCACTTGCTTAGCTCAGATTCTTGGATGAGTTCCGGCACTCGCTTGATGCAGGCCATCCAGTACCAAAAATTGTAATCCGGCTCTGAGGGTGTCAGGGACAGAAAGCCAGTCCAGTGCGTCTCGCCATCCTCCCAGCCGCTCGCTTTGATCGTCAGGAGGCCGTCAGCGTGGAGGGTGTGGTACTTCGGATTGAAGTAGCGGTTGCCGCCGCCCATCATGCTGTTGCCAGTGCCAGGCGTTCTGTGTCCGCCAATGCTTCCACCTTTGTGAAAGCATCGAGACAGGTGTAATACCGGCCCTCGTCCGGCCAAACCGTCCGCACTGTCACCTTGATTGTATCGCCGCGCCTGACTTCGGAAGTCAGATGCGCCCATAAATCGGCGCTCTGCACTTGGACTTTCTGAGTGAAGAGGCGCGATTTTCCGCCTGGACCCGGCACGGCTTCTGTCAGCAGAACAGCCGGAGGCTGTTCCCACAGGAGGTCGGTCACTTTCACTTGGCGATCCGTACTGCTCACGTTGTTTGCCTCGCTATCGTCCCAGGGGCGGAAGGCGTTGCGTCTCTTCGACCCAGCCCCCGCGCTGCTCCCCGCTACCGCCAGTGTCTATGACTTCGTCTTCCGCCAAGTCGTAGACTACTTCTTGATTATACCACTCACCAAGCGAGATGGCTTCCGACCTACCCGGTAAGGCCGCAGAAACGTCCAAGTAGACGGCGTTCAGTGCTTCACTGTACCATATTCCGATGCTGTTGCGTGGGTCTGTCAGCAAATCCCGGTTGTCTTTAACGAAGCGCCGCAAGAGGTCTTTAGTGACGGCCCTGCCGGGAATGACGACAGAACGTTCTGGATACAGAGAGACCGCGTAGAGGACTTGACCGGCCATGTTGCCGAAGTACAGGTTGATGGTCGCGCCTTCATGGGCTGTCAGCCGCGCCTCCACTTGATCGGCCAAATCCTCCACGGCCAGAGCAGTCGGCAGACTCAGACGCTCGTTGCTCAGGTAGGCTATCAGGCTGTCCGCGACTCCATTCGCCATTGTTGCCTCCCTTCACAGGTTCACGCCGTTGATCTTGAGGTGGAACTTGCAGCCCAGGAAGTCGGCGGCGCGGCGGCAGAGGACCATTCTTAAGACGAAGATCTCAAAGTATTCGGTCACGCTGGCGTGGGTGGTGTCAATCTCCAGCTCCAGGGTGATGGACTTCTTCTCGGCGTCCACGTGCAGGTAGGACTTCTGGACGGCGGAGTTGACGCGGTCGTGGATGTCCCACTTGACGGGGTCCTTCTCCTGGACGCGGGAGAAATGGACGTCGGACTTGTCGGCGAGGATGACGGCAGCGGAGACAGGGGAGATGGGCAGGCCGTTCGGCTCCTCGTGGTTGCCGATGGCCCCGATGACGGTGGCGATCTCACCGGGCGGCATCCCCATGTCGGTCAAAATAGTGTAGGCCATCAAGGCCCCGGCCTCGACGTGGCCGATACGGTTGACGACGCAACCCATGTCGTGCGTGTAGGCGGCGATGGCGGCGAGCTCCGCCTCGCGCTCCGGGTGGGCGAGTTGCAGGAGAATGGTGCGGGCGATGGTGGAGCAGATGCCGGCGTGCCGGTGCCCGTGTTCGGTATAGCCGATAGCCTGCATCTGCTCGTTGCCACGCGTAATGTAGGTGCGAACCCGTGCGTCGTGGCGCACGTCCTTGAGCGTGAGGAGAGGCGTCAGCAGGGGAAGGGGCGCTTCTTGAGTAGTAGTGATTGTCATGGTCTCGTGATCGTTATGGGCGTCAGTGTCCCCGAAGAGACACGCGCCGAGCCGCCTTTATCGGCCGTCCAGGTGATGCCGACTGTGGCATTCCCGTCAAAATCTGTTGTGAGTGCATCTGTTGTGAGTGCATTGGTATCGGCTGTTCCGCCGCTGACCGTGACTTGTATGGCGGCTCCCGCCAACGGCTTCCCGTCGGTGTCCGCGACGCGCACGACAAGTTGGCTGCGGCTGGCGAGGCCGGCGGGGTCCGGCGCGAGGCGGCATTGAATCATGAACGTCGTGGTGGGCGGGGTACGCCCGACGACCTGAATCGTCGCCGTGAGCAGTTGTCCCCGGTAGAGGGCAGTCACTTTGCCCGTACCGGGTGCGAACGTAATTAGATACCCTTTTTGGTTGACGAACCCTACCCCGCCGGTCACCGGGCCTTGCCAGACGACATTGGGCGATGAGCCGGATAGGACACGGTCGCCATCCTGAATCTTGAGCGGGACCACACTGCCAGCGAAAATGGGGCGGGCGGGGACGAGAAGTTGGGCGGAGGTCACTGCCTCAGTGGGAAGCGCCGGAGCGCCCATCTGGAGAGCGCGGTCGCTGTAGACTAGGAGCATATCCGCCACGGGACGCTCTTCGCCGCCGCCCTGTGGGCTGCTGACGGTCAGGCCGGCGACGGCCATTGCCGTAGACCCGCCCCCGTCCAGATTGATGGCGTTCCAGGCTCCATACCGCTTGAGGATGAGGGCGAGATCGGCCAAAGCTACGCCGCGCGAGATTGCCTGCCGCCCGTCCACCGTCACGAGCAGCAGATGACGCCCATCGCGCGTCGTACCGACGGCCGTACGCGGGTTCAGACTGCCCGCGAAGCCCGCGTCGAATCCTTCTGCCGCCCAGTCTACCGTTACCTGCCCGTCCGTGAGTAAGCGCGGCCCGCCGCCGACGGCCTGGGGCACCTGCGCCCAGAGCCAGGCATTGCGGTTCAGGCCTTCGCCCGCCCGAGACGGTAAATCACCCCGCGTGCGCGGCGCGACAGCGACCTGGAACGCGCTGCGGGTGTCGGCAGGCGGCGCGACGGCGAGGACAAACGAGACGGCCTCCCCTGCGTGCAGGTGCTGGGCCAGAAAGTCTGCGCTCGTGCCCGACCCGCCCGAAATCACCACGCCGCCCTCGGGAATGGCCTCCATATTCGCCTCGACGACCCGGACGCTCTCGACCCGCCCGATCAGCAGTTTGTTCGCCCGGACGGGCAGGTTGACGCCCGACACGACGACCTCGACGCCGCCCGGCTTGTTGGCCGTGACCGGCCCGTACAGGCTGGAGAAGACGACGACCTCGTTGCGCCCCGGCGGCCGATTAACGCCCTGAATAAATGTCCTCTGTCCGTCCTGTGCCTGCAAGTCACCGAGAAAGCCGAGCGTGTCAAACAGCACGCTCCGGCCGTCGGGCGCGAGGCCGAAGGTCACGCGCGGTCCCCCACCCCGGATGCCCAGGAACGGCTCGGAGAACAGTTCGCCGTCCCGGATGCCTACGCCTAAAGGGTCGCCCGTGTAGGGGAAGAAGTCCGCGTTGACGGCGGCGAGTGCGCCCCAGCGCCGGGCGAGGCGGCTGACGTCCTCGCGCCCGCCCCGGCCGTCGCTCCCGCTGATCTTATCTTTGCCGATGCCGACGCCCACGCGCACGCCGGGCGCGTCCAGTTCTACGGTGACGACGTTGATAACGAGGGGCGTCTTCTGGTCAATCTCCTGCGTAAGCGTCACGCCCGGCGCGAGCCGCTTCTCGGTCGTGTCAGCGCGGAGGAGGGTCGTCGGGAGGAACAGCAGCAGCAGAAGGAGCGGGAGAGTTCGTTTTGACAAAAAAGGCATACGTTGTTGACTGCGTTTGGCCTGGCTGATGTTCCCGCGCCGCCTATGGCTTGTCTTACGGCTTGTCTTCCAGACCGGCAGGCGGCAGGCCGCGCTCGGCGCGGAGCAGGTAGTTTTCCAGCCGCAGGATCAGGTTCTCCCGGTCACGCGCGGCCATATCCCGGTCGTGCTTCTGCTCCCATTGGGTCTGCTGGACGACATAATAGAGCGCCTGCAATTCCTGACGCATTTCCTTCACTTCTTGCCCAATCGCTTTTAGGTCCTCACGGACTTTGAGGATATCAGTCTCATGCCATTCCGTCTTCTGGGCTAGACCAATGTACTTCCTGCCGAGGTCAATGATTTGTTTCCACACGGTTTACACTTTTGCTCCCATGCTGGCGAGTAGTGTCCGCGTCTCCATCTTGAGACTCACAATGTCATCAATCATCGCTTTCGTCTCGATTTCCAGCTTCTCGATCTTAGCCCGGTCTTGTCCCATCCGTTCGTCAATGCCTTTGGCCTCCGCCATCAACTGGTCGAAAGCCGCCTCGTAGTCTTCGGCCGTCATGGGCGCGGATTGCGCCATCGTTGTACTCATGGATTTATTCCTTTAACCTCTGTCAGTGACGCTTTTTCGTTTCTTCAAGCCGTTGCCCGGTGTAGGACATCAAAGCGCCTCGTGCTTCTTGACCCATGCCGCTCGGTCAGCCTCTAGCCTCCGAGTCGCCGCTACGCCCCGGATGACCATCTCCGTCTGCCACAACTCTGCGTCCCGTTCGCCGTTGTAGCTGAACACCTGCTTGCGCTCACTCCCCCGCGACACAGTGATCACTAAGTAGCCCACGTCGAGCGGGAACAGCCTGGCAGCACGCCCTTCTTGACGGGAGAAGAAACCGCTCTTTTTCAACCACTGCGCTAGGCCGGCGAATTCGTCGGGTCCATTGGAGCCGGTATTTGCTATCGGGTGCAGAACAATGGTGTCCTGCGGCCAGCCATGACCACTCCATTGAGGTCCACCCCCGACACGCTCCAACGTAATCTCCGTGATTGGCTTGTGGCTAGCCTTCTGCGGCGCAGCCGCTGCCGCGCCAGGAGCAGCCAAGACGTAGAGGACTGACAACGTCAGAAAATAGGAACGGATCATAGTCTCAACGTCCTTAACCGATGGTCACGATGCCTTGCACTATTTTGTGGCTTCACAAACATTATACCGCGCCTGCTCACTCTTCCGGTGTGCGACCCCTTTACACCGCCTGCGTCCAACGGCCGAGACATTAGCAGCATCTTTCCGCTTTCGCCTTATCCAACACTCAGGGAACGAAGATGTTGCCAGTAGCGTTTAGACTTACGTTTGACGTCGGCGGCCGGCTCAACATTCGTCCATTGTTCCGCAGAATCATTTCTCATGATTGGAAATAGAATCTTGGAAAGCAGTTCTTGTGCGGGCGCAGGAGACTCGCCCCCTGACATTCCCCCACAATTCACGATGCCATTGGCGGGCGAAGTCTGCGTCCAGTACATCCGGTGTGGCAAGAACGGCTGCCGCTGTCAGGCGGGGCATTTGCACGGGCCGTATCATTATCGGATCTGGCGGGAGGGGATGCGAGTCCGCAAGGTGTACGTGAAGTCGGCGGAGGTAGAAGCAGTTCGGGCGAGCTGTGAAGCCTACCGGACTCTGACGCGGAGCCTGCGGGACGTCAAAGTCGCCCGCACACAGCTCACGCGGAACATCCTCAAGGAGTGGCGGCAGACGAAGCGGTTCCTCGACAAGTAGAGACAGAGGAAGTAAAAGAGGCGCGGCCGTTCGGACGGCCGCGCCTTATTTCTGTTTGTCCTAGCAGCTCAGGACGGCGTTGATGATCTTATAGACCAGCTTGGCGGCCGTGAAGTCGGGGGCGTGGAAGCCAGGGATGGGGGCGAGTTCAACGACGTCGAAGGCCAGGACGCGGCTGTGGGCGGCGACGGTGCGGATGATCTCCAAGACATCGTACCAGAACAGGCCGCCCGGCTCGGGCGTCCCGACGGCGGGCATGACAGAGGGGTCGAACACGTCCAAGTCCAGGGTGAGGTAGACGGAGCGGCCTTGAATGCGATCGGCGAGGAGGGTCAGATAAGACTTGTTATCCTGCATCTCGTCGGCGAAGATGGTGGTAACACGGCCGGGATTATCCCGGATAAACTCGGCCTCGCTGACGTCCAGCGAGCGGATGCCAAGCTGCACGACGGGGCTGTAGTCCAGGATGCGGCGGGCGGCGCAGGCGTGGCTGTAGGGAGTGCCGTCGTATTCGGCGCGGAGGTCGGCGTGCGCGTCTAGCTGCACGGTCACGAAGTCGCCATGCAGGTGTGACAGGGCGCGGGCGACGCCGACGGAGACAGTGTGCTCCCCACCCAGAACGCCGAGCAGTTTGCCCCGGCCGCCGTAGTCAGCGACGGCCTCGGAGATGGCCTGCACCATCGCTTCGGGGCCGGCGAACTCAGGCGCGAGCGGCGGCAAGGTGTGGATGCCCCACCGCCTTGCCATCTCGCCACCGAACTCGCGGTCGTACAGTTCCACCTGAGTGGAGGCGGCGAGGAGCGCCTGCGGGCCGTTCTTAGTCCCCCCGCCGTAGCTGGTCGTCGCTTCGTAAGGGATGGGCAGCAGGAGGACCCGGCTGACGTCAAGGCCACTTTCTTCCGGGGGCAGCCCGAGGAAGTTGAGCGGTGGCAGGGACGAAATCACGGTCATTTACCCCGGCGGGAGCGCCAGGTCTCCATCTCGGCGTGGATATCCGCGCCCCAGTGGATGCCCCGGTCGAACAGGTCCTGCTCCAGAATGGAGTAGGACCCGAAGAACTCTTCCAACACTTCCAGTACCGTCTGTGTGTCGTACTGCTTGCACGAGAAGATGTCCAAGAACGCCTCCCCCAGTTCGGGGTAGGTGTGCAGGGCGGCGTGCGATTCGTAGAGGATCACCACGCCCGACTTGCCGCTCTTGTCGTCGGGGCCGGATTCAGAGGCCGTCATCGGCCCGGCCAATATCCTCATGCCGACACGCGACACCAAGGTCTTCAGAAAGTTCGAGATCGTCTCCGACTCGTCCAGCGCTGCGCGGCGCTCAATGTTCACAAGACGCAGAACGAGATGTACACCGTAGTTCAACCGTTTCTCCCTTCGAGGTCCGTATCTAATGTCTATCGCTAGGTCATTTGGGTGCCTGTTATCAGACGGGTCGTGTGTCAGTCGCCTAACACGTGGTGAAAAATGAGCGGGGCAACGATCGTCGCGTCCGACTCGATAACGAAGCGGGGCGTCGTGACGTCCAGCTTGCCCCAGGTGATCTTCTCGTTCGGGACCGCGCCGCTGTAGGAGCCGTACGACGTGGTGCTGTCACTGATCTGGGCGAAGTAACCCCACAGGGGGCAAGGCTGTTCCAGATCCTGCTGGATCAGAGGGACGACGCAGATGGGGAAGTCTCCCGCAATCCCGCCACCGATCTGGAAGAAGCCTAGCGACGAGTGCGCTGTGGTCTTCTTATACCACTCTACGAGTGACTTCATCTGCTCAATGCCGCTCTTGACGACGCTACTGCGCTGGACGTCCCCCCGAATCACGTGGCTGGTGAAGATATTGGCCAGGGTCGAGTCCTCCCAGCCCGGCGTCCAGATGGGCAGGTGCTTCTCCTGCGCGGCCACAAGCCACGAATCCTTCGGGTCTATCTCGTAGGTGTCTTTCAGGACGCCCGATTCAAGCAGTTGATACATGAACTCGAACGGGAAGTAGCTTTCACCCGCCGCGTCCGCCTGCTGCCACAGCTTCAAGACGTGCGCTTCGATGCGGCGGATGGCCGTGTCTTCGGGAATGCACGTATCGGTCACGCGGTTCAAGCCACGCTCGCGCAGGGCGACTTCCTCTTCCGCCGTGATGGAGCGGTACCCCGGCACCCGCTCGTAGTGCGAATGGGCAACGAGATTGAAGACGTCTTCCTCTAAGTTTGCCCCGGTGCAGCAGATGCCATGAACTTTGTCCTGCCGGATGAGTTCCGCGACGGAGACGCCGAGTTCGGCTGTACTCATCGCGCCGGCCAGGGTCAGGAACATCTTGCCGCCGTTGTCTAAATGTTTGATCCAGGCATCGGCCGCTTCGACGCACACGGCGGCGTTGAAGTGCCGGTAATGATGCCGCATAAACTCGCGAATGGTCATGGTCTTGTCTTCTAACTGTTCGAGGCTTACAAGTAGATGAAAACGGCGTTGCTGCATAAACCGGTGAGGCCCCTCGGCGGCGCTCAACCGGCACTGGAAGTGCCGGTCTACACGAAGGAAGTCCCTCCGGCACTCAAGGTCTCGCAGCCCCAGAGGGGCTTTCTCCAAGTAGACCGGTGTTTTAACACCGGGTTCGGGGGACAGTGAGCGGGCGACTGCATTTATGCAACAACGCCGTTCCCAACCACTCGGGCTACCTGCGCTGCACCAGCCACTAACTCTTCTTCTGGGCCTGTATGTACTGCTGGATCACGTCTTTGGAGACCTTATCCGCTGTGGATGCCAGGTAGGATCGGGTCCACAGGGATGGCAGTCGCCGCTTCAGTTCGGGGAACTTCAGTCGCAGCTCGTGCGACGTGTGCGCCTTCAGCTCCTTGACGACGTCGGCGGCGGCGTTTGTTGGGAACACGCGGACGAACAAATGCACATAGTCTGGTTCGACGGACAGGTTCAGCGCCTGCCAGTTGTTCTGCACACACTTTTCTAATATAAGCCGCTCGCACTCTTTCGC
>JAYTRQ010000499.1:0-4135 GCA_043746125.1 Armatimonadota bacterium
AACTGAATCAGTAACTCGCATTGTGTGTCTCCTCCTAATCGCGCACCCAGAGCGCCATCCGCAACGCATTCCACCCGTCTGCTTGCCGCCATTATACCAAACGTGCCCTGCGAACGCAACGCCTCTGAAAGCCTCACTCCCTAGCTCCGCGTGATCTGCATCCCTGTCTCCGACAGGCTGAAGGCGACGAAGCGGGCGCGGGGGTTGGGCGGGCGGGACGTCAGGCTCTCGCGGATGCGGGCCGCCGCCGCCTCGTCTTTGGCGAGAAGCAGGAGGTAGCCGCCGCCGCCCGCGCCGGTCAGTTTGCCCGCACTGAGCCAGTCGCCGACCTGGTCGAAGATCGTCTGCACCTCGGGTGGGTTCGTGCCGACGTCCAGGGCCTGATTGAGACGCCAGCTCTCGCCGACGCACTGGCAGAGGGACTCGTAGGAGCCACGCTGGAGGGCGTCGTAGGCAGAGAGGGCGTTGTCGCCGATGTCCCGCAGGCAGGCCATGATGCGGGCGTCACCCAGGAACATCCCGCGCACAATGTCCTGCAAGATCGTCTTCGCCAGGCGCGTGATCCCAGTGTAGTATAGCAGCATCCGGCCGCCCACCTCGGAGGGGGCGAACAGGCGGTCCGGCGCCCAGCGCACCGAGACCGTCTGGGAAAGACCCGGCGGCGTCTCGATCAGCTTGACGCCCGCGTATGTGCTGCCCGCCTGGTCCTGCCAGCCGCCGCCAGTCGTCACGAGCTGTTCCAGGAGGAGCGTACGGGTCACTAACGTCTGCCGGTCCCAGCCCAGGCCGCAGAACTCGCTCAGGGTGCCCAAAATGGTGGCGGCCAGGACGCTGCTCGTGCCCAAACCTGACCCTTTAGGGGCAGCGGCCAGCAGGGATAGTTCCAGGCCGCCGCCTAAAGCCGACAACTGGGTGGCGAGGGTGGGGTAGCCACCGTCAGTGTGGAAGCGGGGCAGGAACCCGGCCAGGGCCAGGGCGGCTTTGGCGAGGATGAAATCGCTGTCCGGCTGGGCGAACGTGTCCAGTTCCTCGTAAGTGGTGAGACGCCGCTCAAGCCCCAAGTCAATCGAGCGCAGGACCAGTTCGGGCCGTTCGGTGGGTCGGGCGTAGACATGGACGGGGGGCTGGCCGTTCAGGTTGACGGCCAGGTTCAGGACGCGCCCGCCGTGCTGAAGGCAGTAGGGGGGCGTGTCGGTCCAGCCGCCTGCCAGGTCGAAGCGCAGAGGGCTGCGGCCCCAGAGAATCTGGTCTTCCAGGACGTCCCGGCCCGGACGGACCCGCAGGGGCTGGTCGTTCAGCAGCGACTCGCGCAGCCAGCGGAACGATTCGTCTTCATGCTGCTTGGCCTCATCGGGGCGACGCGCACGGAGGACCGTCGCCCGCAGCATGGAGTCCTGCATGCGGACGAGGGCCGGCACGGGTGCCTCGCTTGGCAGGGCGGCCGGAAGCGGGATGTCGGTCGCTTCCATGAGACGGGCCGTGGCGGCGAGGTCCAACCCGAAAAAGGCGCTGCGGCTGGGGCGGTCGTGCATCAGCGGCAGGATGCGCCGCAGGTTGTCGTTCCGCTGCCGGACCAATCGGGACGTGTTCGCCTGGGCATTGATCTGCGCGGCGGAAAGGCGGGGGTTGTTGAGCCACAAGTCAGCGTAGGTGGGACTGGGTGCCGGTTGGGCTGCAAAGAGCCACTCTAAAAAGGGGCCGCTGAGGCGGGCCGGGGGCAGGACCGGGAATAGGGGGGCGTCGTACAGGTCGGCTTGGAGGGCGAGGCCTGCGGCTTCGGAAGACAGGCCGCGCTTGGCGAACCAGTCCGGCGCGGGCCGGCCGAGCCACAGCGTCGCCGCCTCGCCGGTCGGCCCCCGGAACGCGTCGTCCAGGCCGTAGACGCGGACGCAGGTATCCGTCTCGCCAACTGGTACGAAGTCCAGGCAGACGCCCGGTTCCAGGGTCACTGCCCAGTCGTTGTCGGGGACGTTGGTCAGGACGTGGTCGTGGGCGATGCGCCAGGAGGCAGGGATGACGGCGTTGTCCACCCAGAGTGTGTGGTTCGCGGCCTGTCGGACGGGAGGGTCGAACACGGAGTTCAGCACGAACTGATCCGGGTTGCGCCCCGCCTCGGACCAGGCCTGGCCCACCCGCTCCCGGTTTTGCAGGCGGGCGGCCGACGCGATCATCTGCCGGCTCGTCCCCAGATGATAGAACTCGGACTTGGCCAGGGGGAGCGCGACGGCGGACAATCCGCTCAGGGCGGCGTCCGGCGCGGAGGCCGCCGCGCCCAGGGCCGGGCCGAAGCGGGCGTACAGGTCGTACGGGGCCACGCGCCCACCCCGGAAGGCCTGGGTCCCGTAGTCCCACCCACACTGGCCCATCAGAGCGGCGACGGCCCGCTCACTCAGCAGCCACAGACCTGTGTCCACGAGAAAGAGGTGGTCGTCGGATAGCGTGCGGATGCGGTCTGCGGACGGCTTCTGCAGGAAAAAGGCCAGCTCGCCGGGCGTGTCGCGCCGGAAAAAGAAGACGCCGAACGACTGCGCCATCTCGGGCGTGGCCGGCATCCCGAGGGCCAGAACGTCCGCCTCCGGCAGCGGGCGGGTGAGCGGCGCGAAGCGCAGCAGGACGTCCCCGCTGGCGACGGCGACGGCGTATGAGGCGGGCGCGGCGTCGAGCACGGCGTCAAAGACAGGCTTCTGGAAGTCCAGCAGGGTCTGGTCCAGCCGCTGTCCGTCCTCCCCGCGCAGGATCGGCAGCGGCAGGAACGGCTTGCCCAGGACGGCGTAGGCGGGCAGTCGGCGGCTCTGGCCGCCCCCGTGGACGATCATCTTGCGGCTCTTGTGTAGCCACTCGGAAAACGTTAGGCTTCCTCCACTCACTCGCCAGGCTTCGGCCAGCAGGTGGGCGGTGCCGCCCCCGGACCCCACCGACCCACCCGGCGGGTCCGACGACGTCAGCCATTGTGGGGCGGTGAGGCCATACAGATCCGCGTGCGGGGCCATCGCAGAGGGCAGGGAGAGGAGGTACTGAGTGGTCATAGTGCGTTTTTTGCAGGCGGCCGGTGAATTGTGGTAATTGCGGCAACGATCCTGCGGGCCATGTCGCCACGCCAGGTGGGGTCATTCGCTTCCAGGGCATCCTGCGTGTTGGACAGCGTTGCGAGCTCGAGTAGGACGCGCTCCGGCACAGGATTGTAGGCGGGGTCTAAAACGCCCAGTTCCCGGCCGGATAGCCCCGCGATGCCTCGGAAGTCCGTCCTGCGCCCGAAATGGTCGGCCGCGATCTCCAGGGCGAGCACACGGGCTAGGGCGGGTACGGCGGCCGACCGCCGGTCCACGCAGACGACGCTGCCCGAAACGCCGGCGGCCCCAAACTTATCGTAATGGAGTGACAGAAAGAAGACGTCACGGGCCTTGTTCCGGTCGCCCTTGCGGCTGATCCAGACCCGCCGCGCCATCGCCGCTCGCTGCCAGAGCGGGGCGGGCGAGTTACGCGAGCGCAGGGGGAGGCCCGAGCAGACGAGAACGGCGTCTGTGGGGCGTACGAGCGGCGGCTCGATAACGGCGACGGAGGGGGCCAGGGTCCGGCTGCGGACCGTAAAGGCTACGTCCGCCCCGGCCTCGCGCAGTTGTCCCGCCACCTCAGCCGCCGTCCGATAGGTCAGCGCGGCTTCGGACTCGCCGCCACAGACCGCGCCGGGGTCTTCGCCGCCGTGGCCGGGGTCCAGAATGATGGTCACGCCCGCCAGCGGTCCCGCCGCCGTCCGGCTCTCGATCACCGGCGGGGCCTCGCGTTGTATGGGAGGGTGGTGAAGCCGCGCAACGACCAGCAACATGAGAGTGACCGCACCCGCCGTGGTGATAAAAACCCAGGTCCGGTCTTTTCGGTGCTGAGTGCGCGCCATAGGGCAGTATACCACAGGGGCGCAGTAGAGGACGAATCGTCCTGTCCGACGCCTTCGCCCCACCTCCCGCCGCCCGAATCTACAGGCCCCCCCGCTGCCAGATGACGTCCATCGCCGCGCCGACGGTCTTCAGCCGTGCCTCGTCCGAGGGCAGAGTTGCCAGCTCCTTCTTGAACGGCTCCGGTGTGACCGGCCCGTCGTAGCCGATGCCCTTCAAGGCTTGTAAGAAGCCGACAATGTCTA
>JAYTRQ010000500.1:0-4130 GCA_043746125.1 Armatimonadota bacterium
GGTTAAGAAGCCAGAGCGATCTGAGTCTGCGAAGGCAGACTTTGTGCCTTCGTTGCTGCGGTTTCAACCGCCGGTCTATGGTTTCTACACAGTCTCTTAAGTCTTCTGCCCGCGAAGCGGTCAGTCGGCGTCCGCGCCACACAGTGAAGGGCTTTAGCCCATTGGCTCTGTTGGTTCGAATGCCTCAAGTTCAGAGGTAAGCGCCCTGGCGGTGTTGAGGGGCGGTTGCACCTCAATTGACGCCATGTCTCTTCCGATGCAGGGGCGAGACTGGGCTTGAGGCGGACTGTGGTGGGGAAAGAAAAACGCCGGCCGATCCATCACACGGGACAAAATCGGTAAGAAATACAGTATACTTCCTATTACTGTGGGCCGTACTGCCCCTTTTCGATAAACCTCCAATTTCACCAGCACTGATTACCAGGACGAACCATGCATCACTCCCGATCCAACCTCGCCCGCCTCCTCGCCGCTGCCCTGCTCGCTCTGGGGGGCGCAGCTTTGTGGCAGCCGCCGCGCGGCTTGGCGCAGGAAGACACGAGCCGGCCCCGTACCGGCCAGTCGACCCCCGCCCCCGCGGGAAGGTCTGCCGATGACACGTCTCAGGACTCCACCTCCCAAGACACCATGCAACCTGCCGACTCGCAATTGGGGGTGGGGGCGTCTTCTGATATCGCACAGTTCGGTATCAGCAGTTCGGCAAACTCCGACAGCGGTGGCGACAGTGGGTTGGGGCCGAACGGCCGGGCCGGGCCGAACCCGCCGGTCGGCGTGGATACAACGGGCCGGGCCGACGCCACGTCCACCCGCACCGGCCGGACGACCCGGCGGCACCTGCCCATCCCGCAGAACCCGATTCAGATCACGACCTCGACGCGTGGCACCGGCAGCACCGCCCTGGGGCCGGATGCCCGGGCCGGGCGACTTACGCTTCCCGCCTCGTCGCGTGCGCCGGGCGACTACACCATTCCCACCGATCCCTCCTCCTTCGGCCTGCGGCGGACCCGGCCGCTGCCTCTCTTCGGATACAACTTCTTTCAGCCCGCCCGGCAGATCATCCTGGCACGCCGGCGTGCACTCCTGCCCCGCCTAGCCCCGCTCCGTACCAATACGGGAAACGGGACGCGCTCCCGCACGACTCGAACCAACCCGGGGACCGGCGCCGCGCCGCAGAACTACCCCAACAACGGCGGCGCTAATTTCAATAGTGACGGGGAAGGTGACCAGACGGGCGTGGACCTGGGCGCAGCGGTGGACCTGGGCGCAGCGGTGGACCTGGGCGCGGCGGCGGTCGGAGCGGGGAGCCAGCGGGGCGGCATGAACGGCGACACCTCCGGCACCTACCCAGACACGACCAATGCTTACCCCGACACGACCAACGACGGCACAGGGAGCGGAACGGATGCCGGCCAAAGTGGGACCGACGCCGGGCAGATTGGGACAGGCACGAATCAGAACGGCCCGAACGGCCGCGCCCGGAACGAAAACGCTCAGATGAGCGAGAACAGTCCCATGGACAATGGCGCTTCCTCCGACGATAATGGTTCGGACGTCAGCGGTGGCAGGGTGCAGAGTCGGCGACGGGCCGGGACGAACGTGAGTGACAGGCAGGGGAACCTAGGGACGGACACGGGGACGTTCCCAGGGGACTCGAACACGCCGGGCGGGGACGTCCAGTTCCCCGGTGACGATGCACTCGTCCGGGGTGGGACGGCCAATGCCCAGGGGGGGCAGGTCGTAGACCCACTCACCACGCTCACCCAGGGCGTGCTGGCCTCCCTCCCGCCTAACTACCAGTTGCAGCCGGGCGACCAATTGGTCGTGCGCTACAGCACCCTGACCATCCCTCCCCGCGAGATCAACGCGACCGTGGACTTCCAAGGCGGCGTCTCGCTCCCCGAGGTCGGCCGCATCAGCGTCGTGGGCCGGACGTCCGCCCAGGCCGAGGACGCCTTGCGCCATCGGCTCTCCCGCCTGTACCGGAACGCGGACGTCTCGATCAGCCTGCGCCAGATCCGCACCATCCAGGTCACCGTCAGCGGTGCGGCCTTTGCGCCCGGCACCTACACCGTACCAGCTACGGCGTCGGCCTTCAACCTCCTGGACGCGGCGGGCGGCCCGACGGCGAACGGCTCACTGCGCGACATCCGCGTCCTGCGGAACGGGCGCCTCGCCGGCACCCTGGACATCTACCCTTTGATCGGCGCGGTCAGCCCCACCCCGCGCGTCGGCAGCGGCGACATCATCCTCCAGGCGGGTGACAACATTTACGTCCCGGCCCCCATCAAGCGGGTCAGCGTCCGGGGCGAGGTGCGTCAGCAGGCGATCTACGAGCTGACTCAGAGTGAGACACTGCGGGACGCCCTGGCCTACGCGGGCGGCGTCAAGGCGTCCGGCGTGACACAGAACGTCCACATTGATACCATCGTCAACGGGACAGACCGGGTCATCAAGGACGTCAACCTGCACGACCGCGCCCAGGTCGCCCAGACCCCTCTGTTCGACGGCGACAGCGTCGAGATCTCCTCCGTGCGGGCCATCCTGACCAATCGTGTGACCATCACGGGCGCGGTGGATCAGCCGGGTGACTACGCACTGACGGCCGGTATGCGCCTTCTGGACCTGATGGCTCGTGCGCGGGGGCCGCTTTACAATGCCTACCTGGACCGGGCCGACCTGGTCCGGCTGAACCCCAACAACACGACCCAGATCGTCCACGTCAGCATCGCGAGGGCGCTGGACGGGGATGCTACGCAGAACCCCGCCCTGACCCGCTTCGACCGCCTGAAGATCTACAGCCTTCAGGACGTCGCCTATCTAGGACAGCGTGTCGTCACGGTGCGCGGCGCAGTGCAGCGGCCCGGCACCTACACACAGTCCGACAACATGCGGGTCTCCGACCTCGTGCTCGGGTCGGGTGGGCCGCTGCCGGACGCCTATCTGAACCGGGCGGTCCTGCTGCACCAGCGCGGCGACGGCACGTTCGCCTACGATTTCGTCAACCTGCGGGCCATCCTGAACGGCGGGGACATGGCGGAAGACCTGCCCGTCTCGGACAACGACGTCCTGGCCATCTACCGCATTGGGGAGGCCCATTTCACGCCCGACCATACCGTAAAGGTGTTGGGCGACGTCGTGGCGCCTGGCCTGTACGCGCGGGGCGAGGGGATGAAGCTCTCCGACCTGCTCAAAGTGGCCGGGGCGTTCAAGCCCGGCGGCGGGACGCGCGTCACCGTGGCCCACGCCCGCCAGCCCGTGACGAGCGCGATGATTCAGGTCGCGCCAACCAGCGTCGCCCTTAACTCCCAGGGGGGTGGCATGCCTTTGGGCACGGACATGGGGCTGGAAGACGGCGATGTGGTGGCCGTGCAGGGCGACGGCAGCATCAAGGACCACCCCGCCATCGTGACCGTGACGGGGGCCGTCAACCGGCCCGGCCCGATCATCGTCTCTCGCGGCATGCGCCTGAGTGACGCCGTCCGGGAGGCAGGCGGCCTGCGCCTAGAGGCGTTCCCACAGGGGTCCGAGTTTACGCGCACCGTTGACACGCAGATCACGACCGGGCAGCTCGGCCTGGCCCAGATCATCAGCCAGATGAGCGACATGCTCAACCTCACCCAGTATCAGCGCGAGCGGGCCAGAGCAAACCTGGAGCTGATCTCGGCGGCCGGCACGGCAGCCAGCGGGGCGGGCAGTTCGGGCATCGCGATCCCTGGCCTCTCGCAAGGCAGTAGCAGTTCTGCCAACCCAAACGTGGCCCCCCTTGTGAACAACCTGACTCAGAACAATTTGGTCTCCGCAGGGCGCATCCTGACGGCGAGCCAGCTCACTCCGAACGGCAGCGTCGCGGTCCGCCTTGCCGACGCCTTGAAGCGGCCCGGCGGCACGGAAGACGTCCTGATCAAAGACGGCGACACACTGGTCGTGCCCGAGACGCCGACTACGGTCCAGGTCGTCGGGGCGGTCTTCAGTCCGAGTGGCGTCGTCTTCCGGCCGGGTCAGTCCATTGACTACTACATCAAGTATGCGGGCGGCTTCACGCCCGACGCGGCCGACGACCGGATCGAGGTCATTCACGCCGGTGGCGGCCTGATCCCGGCCTCCAAAGCCGGGGCGATCCAGCCGGGTGA
>JAYTRQ010000501.1:0-4116 GCA_043746125.1 Armatimonadota bacterium
TCGAGCAGATCGCGGACGACCTGAAAAAATATGGATCATTCATCCCCGGCATCCGGCCGGGCAAGCCGACAATGGAGTATCTTGACAAAGTGATGACCCGTATCACCTTGGCGGGAGCGCTGTTCCTGGCTTTCATCGCCCTGTTGCAATACTGGATACCTGCGCTGACGGGGACGAGTGGGGCGAACGGATTTACGCTCATCGGAGGAACGTCGCTTTTGATTGTCGTCGGCGTCGCCCTAGATACGATGCAGGCCATTGAAGCGCAGCTTCTGATGCGCAACTACGAAGGCTTTATCCGCTAGTGCGCCTGGTCCTGCTCGGCCCGCCTGGAGCGGGCAAAGGAACTCAGGGGCAAGCGCTGGCGGCCCGGCTGGGTGTGCCGCATGTGGCGACGGGCGACCTTATCCGGGACCACATCGCACGTAAGACCGATTTCGGCTGCAAAGTAGAGGCGGCGATCGCGGAGGGGAACTTTGCCTCTGACGAAGACATTCTGTATTGGGTGTCTCGCCGCCTCCAAGAGCCGGATGCCCAGAACGGTTACATTTTGGATGGCTTTCCGCGGGATTTGGCACAGGCACGAGCCTTCCCACATTCACTGGATCTAGTCTTCTGGCTCGGCATGGACGATGAATCTTTGATTGGGCGAATGGCAGGACGCCTAGTTTGTCCGATCTGTGGGTCTGTTTACCACGTTTCTTACCGGCCACCAAAGAGGGCCGGGTACTGTGATCGTGAAGGCGCTGGCCTTGCTCGCCGGCCGGAAGACTCGCCCGATAAGCTTCATTATCGTTTGGTCCTGAACGAGAGCCAGATGGGGCCGTTGGAGCCTTACTACGATGCGGCCGGTTTGATGGTCCATGTGGACGCGACCGGAACGCCTGACGAGATGACAAGCCGTCTTCTAAACGTGCTGTTCGCTCGGAACCTTGCAAATCCTGTTTTCTGAGGGTATACTACACGGATGATTCGGCTGAAGTCAGTGGAAGAGATTGAAATGATGCGTCGGGCGGGTCGCGCCGTCGCCGAAGCGCTGGCGGCTATGCGGGATGCCATCGTGCCGGGGCAGACGACAACGCTGGATCTGGACGAAGTCGCCGCTGAAGTTCTGAAAAAGCGAGGGGCGAAACCGGCTTTGCTGGGCTACAAGCCGAGCTTCAGCCGTGTGCCCTACCAGCATAATTCGTGCATCTCGGTGAACAACGAAGTCGTGCATGGCGTTCCAAGCGCTAAGCGCATCCTCCGAGAAGGTGATGTCGTCAGCTTGGACTTAGACGCCTCTGTAGATGGCTGGTGTGCCGATGCCGCCCTGACGGTCGCCGTGGGAAATGTCTCCCCGGCCGCGCGAAACCTGCTGACGGTCTCGCGAGAGGCGCTCTTTAAGGGAATCGCTCAGGCCCGTGTTGGGAATACCGTCGGAGACATTGGGGCGGCGATCCAGCGTCATGCGGAGCGCAGCCGGTACAACGTCGTTCAAGACTTGGTCGGCCATGGGATCGGGCAAACGCCCCATGAAGATCCGCAAGTATCGAACTATGGCAAGCCGGGCCGGGGTGAAAAACTTCGCGTCGGTATGACAATCTGCATTGAGCCGATGGTCAACGTCGGTGGTCACGCGGTCGGTCATCATAAGGGTGACGTCTGGACCATTTTTACCGCAGACGGGTCTCTGTCTGCACACTTCGAACACACGGTAGCGATAACAGAGGCCGGGCCGGACATTCTGACACTGCCGCCCTCTGAGGAGAAATAAGGAGCTTATGGCTCGAAGACCACGCAAACAGCACGTTGCGCGAGACGAGCGCCGCGTCGAGGAATCGGAAACCTACGCGAAGGAAAAGGCCATCGAAGTGGAAGGCGCCATCGCGGAAACGCTTCCTAACGCCATGTTTCGCGTCAACATCGAAGGCGGCCATCAGGTGCTGGCCCAGGTCAGCGGCAAGATCCGCATGAACTTTATCAAGATTTTGCCTGGTGATCGCGTCAAAGTGGAGCTTTCTCCCTATGACCCGACGCGAGGCCGCATCTTGTACCGCTACAAGTAGGAGAAGACGATGAAAGTACGGGCATCCGTCAAGAAGATCTGTGACAAATGCAAAGTAATCAAGCGCGACGGTGTCGTGCGCGTGATCTGCGTCATTAAGAAGCACAAACAGCGACAGGGCTAATTTGCGACCGGGTCAATTCGGCCCAAGCCATTTCAGGAGGCTAACCTTTGGCACGTATTGCAGGCGTTGACTTGCCGCGCGACAAGCGGGTGGAGTATGCGCTCACTTCCATTTTCGGTATCGGGCTGACCAGCAGCCAGGACATTCTGGCGAAGAACGGCGTGAGCGTGGATACCCGCGTTCGCGACCTGACCGAGTCCGAAGTCAATAAGTTGCGCGAGACTATCGAGCGCGAATTCCGCGTCGAGGGCGACCTCAAGCGGCAGATCCAGATCAACATCCGGCGCCTGTCGGAGATCGGCTGCTACCGGGGCATCCGGCATCGCAAGGGCCTCCCCGTGCGCGGCCAGAAGACCAAAAGCAATGCCCGCACCCGCCGCGGCCCACGCCGCGCCGTTGCTGGTAAGAAGAAAGTCAAGAAGTAGAAGAGTTCCCGCCCGCGCGGGTCCTGTACTGCCCCTCACCTCGACGCCATAGTCGGCCGAGAGTGTTGGGACGGGATGATAGGAGACAGAACAGACCGAATGGCACAGAAGAAAACGACGCAGCGGCAGAAGCCGAAAGAGAAAAAGAATATCGCCCAGGGTGTGGTGCATATTCAGAGTACATTTAACAACACCATCGTCTCGATCACGGATGTCAAGGGGAACCTGATCTCCTGGGGAAGCGCCGGCTCGGTCGGCTTCAAAGGCTCGAAGAAGGGAACTCCATTCGGCGCCCAGCTTGCGGCAGAGAACGCCGGCCGCAAGGCCCAGGAGCATGGGATGCGCCGCGTGGACGTACACGTCAAGGGGCCAGGATCGGGTCGCGAGACGGCCATCCGTGCCCTGCAAGCGGTCGGCATTGAAGTCAGCATTATCAAAGACGTCACGCCGATCCCGCACAACGGCTGCCGCCCGCCCAAGCGCCGCCGCGTCTAATCCTTTGGAGAACCCTAACGAATGACCGCCGTGAAAAAAGGACCCGTTTCTAAGTCGGGTGACGCCCGTTGCCGGCAGTGCCGCCGCGAGGGTGTCAAGATGTACCTCAAGGGCACCCGCTGCTACAGCAAGAAGTGCGCCATCGAGCGCCGCAACTATCCGCCCGGCATGCACGGCCAGGGTATGAACAAGAAGATGACCGAGTACGCCCATCAGCTTCGTGAGAAGCAGAAGATGAAGCGGACGTATCGTGTCCTGGAGCGCCCGTTCCGCAACTACGTGGCGGAAGCTCTGCGGCGTAAAGGAGTGACGGGTGAGAATATCCTGTCCCTGCTGGAGACTCGCCTGGACAACGTTATCTACCGACTCAATTTGGGCGCTTCCCGCGCCCAGGCCCGGCAGATGGTCTCGCACCGTCACTTCCTGGTGAACGGCAAGCGCGTAGACGTTCCCTCTTACCAGGTCAAAGTCGGCGACGTCATTACGGTCCACGACAACAGCCGCAAGTTGGGGCCGATGCTGGAGTCCCTGCGCGGTATGGGTCGGCGTATCCCCGAGTGGCTATCGTTCGACGCCAACGCCCTCGTTGGCCGCGTCGTCGCCAAGCCGACCCGCGACATGATTGATACGGAAGTGGCTGAGCAGCTCATCGTCGAGTACTACTCGCGATAATGTTAGGAAGGCCCCGCCCGTGCGGGGCTGACGCCGGGATGAGACCCGCCGCCTTTTTGACCGGCGGGTTTTCCCGTGTCGTCAGCCCCGCCGTTTGGGCGGGAGACCCGGAGGAGTGACGAACACGATGGCAGAAATGACGACCGAACCGACTGCGCCGCGCATCGAGACGCTGGAGCAGACCGGAACTTATGGCAAGTTCGTGGTCGAGCCGCTGGAGCGGGGCTATGGCGTGACGCTGGGCAACTCACTACGCCGCGTCCTGCTCTCGTCCATCCCCGGCGCGGCTGTCACGTCCATCAAAATTGATGGTGTACTTCACGAGTTTTCCACCATTCCGGGCGTCAAGGAAG
>JAYTRQ010000502.1:0-4112 GCA_043746125.1 Armatimonadota bacterium
CCCCAGGGGTTCAGGAGGTCCACCGCCTTAATGCGCGGGTCTGCTCCGGCCGCGAGGACCGCGATGCTGGCCCCCGACCCCTGGCCGAACATCCCCACCTGGTTCATGTCTAGGTCGCCGCGCGTGTCCAGATAGTTCAAGATCATCTGGACGTCATGGGCCGAAGTCGCCAGCGCCTCGGGCAGCTCGCTGACGAACCACTGGCGCATCGGGCGCATCTGGAAGCGGTCGGCGGACAGGGCGGACTCGAACCCGACGGCGGCGCAGCCGGAGCGCGTCAGCCGCTCGCAGTAGTCGTCTTGCAGGAACCGGTGGGTGTTGTTCTTGTAGTCGTACAAGTACAGCACGACCGGCGGCTTGGCGATGCCCTTGGGCCTGATGACGTACACCTGGAACGAGTCGAGAGGCCGCCACCCGACCGAGACCATCTCGCGCGTGAACGCGGGGCGGTCGTCCTTTTCGGCGACGAGCGGCGGCTGGGGTTTCAGCCGCGTCCCGGCCAGAGTCGGCGTCGCCCAGCTCTCGTCAGGGTGGTGGCCGGACAGGGTGAGGTTCCCAGTAAGCGCGGGCCGTTCCGCCGGGGCCGCCCCCGCGCCGCCTGGCAGGAAGGCAGTCAGAGCGGCCAAGAGCAGCCCGGCGAGCAGCCCGGCGGGCAGCCCGGCGGGCAGCCCGGCGGGCAGCCCGGCGAGGGAAGCGTCCCCCGGCAGTCTCCGTATGATGTTCGCGGTGAGTGTCTGCATTTCTGTTATTTTACTGGCGGCGATTGGTCAGGTCACCGCCGAAGTCGTTAAAGGCATTCTGGTCATTGTTGATCGTGAGCACAGCCCCGCCGATATCTCCGCCGACAGCCGGGGTGCCGTTATTGCCGTTGCTGATACCGCTCGCCCCGCCCGCCGTGAAGGGAGTCTGGTGGAAGGAGCGGAAAACCCGCAGCGACGAGGGGCTGACGAAGTCCGCCCCCTGGTCCGCGCCCTGGACGGAAGCCAGGATAGCGGAGACGGCCGCCGAGGGGCTGGGCTGCGTGACGACGCGCAGGATGGACCAGAGCGGGTAGCCGCCGTTGATGATGTTGCGGAAGGAGATGTTCACGTTCGTAAGGGAGCCGCCCGTGTAGCTATCCTGGAGCGGATCGGCCCCGTCCACCGTCAGGTAGCGCAGGCCGGCCTGTCCACTGAAATTGCCGACGCTCCAGAAAGCGTAGCTCAAAACGTCGCTGGAATCGACGGCGGCGTTCTTGATGCGCTGGGCGTCGCCGACGATCCGGATGCGGCCCGATCCGGCTGGCCCCGTACCACCGCTAGCCGGCTCGTTGAGCGGGTTGTTGGCCGTGGCCGACACATTCAGCTCCTGCCCGCCACTCGCCGCGACGGACCCGCTCGGGCGGCCGCCGGTGGAGGAGATCTTCGCCAGGCTCTCGGTATTACAATATTCCATCACATTGTACGTCCCCGACAGCGGCTCGCCGATGAGGGTGTGAACAGGAGCCGCAACGGCGCCCTGGGTCAGCAGTAGATCCGAGGTGCGGGAAAGCTGGCCGCTGAGGAGGCCGGCCAGCGTGAAGCTGTCAATGTTCAGATTCGCGCTCGACAAGGTGCCGAAGTTCGGGCCGGCGTTGACGAATACCACGAGCGGCGCGGCGCCCAGAGAGACCAGGGTAAAAGGGCGGGCGCTGAGATCGAAGCGGACCGGGAACACGGTGGCGTCGGCGTTGTCCGTGCTCCGTATGGGGTTGCCGGGGCTGTAGCCAAGATTGATGGCGCGCTCGGTGGCGACGCGGGCGTCCTCGGGCGTGATGTCGGTGACACCGACATTCACCGCCGAGCCGTTCACTGCCCGCAACACCTCGTCCGGTGGGACAACGTCGCGGCCATTGGAAGCAAGGGAGCTAGGGCCGTTCGCCCCCCTCCTGGCACGGGCGCGGATGCCCGAAGCCGTGGGAGGAGCCGTCACGGTGTCACTGTTGAAGAAGGCGCGGACGCCGACCGCCGAGTCCACCTGATAGTAGACCGCAATCCGGTAGCTGCCGGGGCCGCCCTGCCAGTAGATGGCGACCTGGGCGTTCTGGTTCGGCACGCCCGCCTCCGCCGCGAGGGCCGGGACAGCGGGCGCGATCTGGAAGTTGGGACTGGTGCCCAGGGAGTAATGGTTGCCGTAACCCTGGGCCGTGAACGCGGTCGTGAACGTGACAAGTTGTGCGGAGGAGCCGGCGGCAACCATGTCCACCACGTCAGCGGCTTGCGCCTGCTCCGGCAGCAACGCGAATGCCAGCAGGCCGACAGGGACCAGCAGGAACTTGACTTTCTTCATCGTATATTTCTGAGTAGTATGCGAAATCGCCGCGTTGTCAGGAGGCAGCATTGAGGGCGGTAAGCGATTCCACTTACCGCCCTATCCATTGCCTGCCGCATTACTGGCAGGGTTCGGCATTAGAATTGCTCGAAGAGTCCTGCCAGAAATTGACAGAGCCGTCGGCGGGCGGTGTAGTCAGGCTACATGAGGGATCATCTGCGTTAGGGAGTGTGTACTTACAAGCCGGCAAAGTGCCGTTCAAGTAACCGATCGGCCCCTGGGGGTTCATGGAATAGAACTTCACATGCCCGTCCAAGAAGAGCATGATCTCACCGTTTTTGTGATATGGGATTCCGGAGGGGGCGTATACACCTGAATTGCAGGGGTTGAACATGACGCCAACATCGTTCGGCGCTGCCTCAGTGTAGGTGGCAAGCCAGCTTGTACTGACGTTGCCAGCGTGGTCGGCGACATTAGTTCCAAGCGGTTGGCCACCGAAAGCACCCCGCATTCCTTCCCGCAGCAGGATGAACTGGGTCGGCGAGGTAAATTCGTTGTAGGCATGAGGTGTACGGAGTCCGCCAGGGCTGGCACTATTCGTCTCGTAATACCCCATGATGAAACTCGTCGCGCTGATCTTCCCATACCCACGTCGGATGTCTGTCGCAGACTGATTCGGGCCACCCACGGGGATCGAGTCGTTCGGGTCCTTGTATGCTCCTTCGCTCTTCACGAAAGGATAGATGGCGTTCTGCCATTCGGACAGCTCACACTGCGGGTTGGTTTCATTCTCTATATGACCACAGAGAGGCATCTTCTCATCGGTGTCCTGGGTGTACTGAATGATGGCAAGGCCGAGCTGCTTTGCGTTGGAAAGGCCCTGCGTGCGGCGGGCGTTCTCGCGGACCTTCTGGAAGACAGGGAAGAGGATGGCGGCGAGGATGGCGATAATGGCGATAACGACGAGCAGTTCGATCAGGGTGAACCCGCGCTTGCGCGGGCTGCGGTATGTAGGCATAGCGGCTGTCCTTTTGGCTGGCACGTTTTTCTCTTTGGGTGGGCTTGCTGTCAGTCTCTTACCATGAATGTTGAAACAGGCGACTACGGTATTTTGTAGCCGCCTGCCTCATCAGAAGCGAGGTCGCGCGTCGGGGCCGCTTACTTGGCGACCGAGCGGCGGCGCTTGAAGGCGACGAAGGCCGCGCCCAGGCCCAGCATCAGGCCCATCGAGACCAGCGAGGAGGCTTCGGGAACGGCGGGAGGAGCCGCCGCCGCCGAGATGCGGAACGCGAGCACGTTGTTGCCAAGAGTAAGTGTGGTTTCAGGCTGCCCGATTGGGTTGCCCTGGTCGTTCGTGTCCGTCACGAACTTGTTCTTGTCGAAGCTCTGATCGCCTATGGCGAGGCCGGAGGTGGCGAAGGAGCTGGCACCGAGGGACGCGAAATCCTGCGTGTCGCCAGTAAGGGTCGTGAAGCCTATGACATACTGGTTGCCCGCCGTGACCGGCCCAGTCAGGTTGAAGTCACCGCTGAAGTAGCCACCGGTGCTGTTGCTTAGGGTGACCTTTTGCATCGCACCGAACAAGTTGGCGCCCAGGATCGGTACAGAGCCGGCTGCCGCATTGGGGTTGAAGGCGTACAGCGCGGCATAGACGTTGAACGGGACACCGACGTTCACGTTGTTGTTCGCGGCGAAGACCTGGATCTGAGCCGTGGTGCCAGAAGCAAGAGAAGTAAATGCCCCGGCCGCGCTACTGGTGAAGTTGAAGGCTTCGTAGACCGACTGCGCCGTTGATGTAGTCGTAGAGTTGTTCAATGCCCCAC
>JAYTRQ010000503.1:0-12429 GCA_043746125.1 Armatimonadota bacterium
GCCGCTTTCGGACTGGTCGGCAACCACTTGAAGCACGCGGTCCAGCGGCAGGCCCGCCGAGGCGAGGTCGGCCAGGCGGCGCGTGAACAGGGCCAGATCCTGCTTGGAAGGGGCGCGGCCCCGGCCGGCCGTGTTAGCCATGGGTTCGCGGCGCTTGCCGGCCTCCCCGATTTCCAGGACGAAGCGGCCTTCCCCGGCCAGCCGGGCGACGGCGGCCTCCCGGCTCTCGGCGTCCACGGCCCCCGTGCGGCGCGTGCCAGAGGCGTCTAAGGCGGTATAAGCGAACGTCTGCTGGGCCATCGGTCGAAACTCCTGACGGGCACGCGGTGAGAAGAAGAGGCCCTCTGCTCCAATTCTGGGGAGCCGGAACCCCTCTCCGTTTCGGGGAGAGAAGCGAAGCGCAGCCACGAGGGCCGCCCCGACTTAATACGACTCCCGACTTAATACGACTCCCGCGCACAGACGCGCATCACTTCCTCGGGCGTCGTCTTCCCCGCCAAGACCGCCAGCCGGCCATCGCCAAGCAGAGTTCGCATCCCCTGGTCCGCGACAGCCCGGTCCTTCAGGACCGACGCGGCGGCCCGGTCTACGGTCAGGCGGCGGATCGCCTCGTCGGCCACGAACAGCTCGTACAGACCGACCCGTCCCCGGTAGCCCGTGTTCAGGCACTTGTCGCAGCCGCGCCCCTGACGGAACGGCGTCTCGCCGGACCAATCCGACGCGGCAATACCCAGCGTCTCCAAAGCCTCGTCTTCCGGCGTCGTCGGCTCGGCGCAGAAGGGGCAAACGCGGCGGACCAGACGCTGGGCGACCGCGCCGGTCAGCGACGATGCCACCAGATACGGCTCCACGCCCATGTCCAGCAGCCGTGTCACAGCCCCGGCGGCGTCGTTCGTGTGCAGGGTGGAGAAGACCAGGTGCCCGGTCAGGGCGGCCTGGATGGCAATCTCGGCGGTCTCGTGGTCACGGATTTCGCCTACCATGATGATGTCGGGATCCTGGCGGACAATGCTGCGAAGGCCGTTGGCGAACGTCAGACCGATCTGAGGGCGCACTTGGATCTGCCCGATGCCCTTGACTTGATATTCGACGGGGTCTTCAATCGTCAGGATGTTCGTTGCCGGCGACCAGATCTCTTGCAGCGCGGCATACAGGGTCGTGGACTTGCCGGACCCCGTCGGCCCGGTCGCCAGGATGACGCCGTGGGGAACGCGGATCATGCGCCGGAACCGGGCCAGCGTATCGGGCCGCATCCCCAGCTCTTCCAGGCCCAGAGTCGCCGTGCCTTTGTCCAGAATACGCAGGACGGCCCGCTCGCCGTAGACCGTGGGCACGATGGAGACGCGGACGTCCACGCTGCGGCCCGCGATGACGACCTTGATACGCCCGTCCTGCGGCAAACGCCGCTCGGCGATGTTCATCTCGCCCAATATCTTGAGGCGAGAGACCAGGGCCGCATGCATCCGCTTGGGCGGACTCATGACGTCGCGCAGCATGCCGTCCACGCGGTAGCGGACTTTAACGTCCCGCTCATACGGCTCGACGTGGATGTCGCTCGCCCCGTCGCGCACGGCCTGGGCGAAGACCAGATTGACCATCTGAACCACGGCCGTCTCGCCCGCCATCTTCTGCAAGTCGGCCAGGTCAGTCGTGTCGTAGGTCTCGCCCGCCGCGCCTGCCCCAGCCGCCTCGTCCGCCCCGCCAGGCAGGCCGGCCAGGATGCGCTCTAAAAAGACCTCCTCGATCTTCTCCCGTACCAGAGCGGGCGAGGCCAGGAGCGCCCGTGTCGGGCGCTGGAGCAGGACACCCAGGTCATCGGCTGCGCCCAGCGACTCCGGAGTCCCGATGGCGACGACGAGCGTGTCCCCGTCCAGGGCCAGCGGCAGGACTTGGTGTTTGAGCGCGAAGTCGCCCGGCGCGAGGCGCAGGGCTTCCTCCGTCGGCTTGACCTCGTCAAGCGCAACCCACTCGAAGCCATCGCCCAGGGTGTCGGCGGTCCCGACGTGCGGGAGAGGCCCAACGCGAGTATTCACAGCGGTCATCGTGGGTACCAAGCCCTGTCGGGAGAGCCTTTTCTTGGGAGTTAGGAGCCGCCTTGCGGCGGCCTGTTTCCTTGTGACTGGTCTTATAACGGAAGCGGCAGGTGGATCGGTTCGGGGGTCGCGAAAATATTATGCTTTCCGAGTTACGTTCTCTTGCCTGCCCGCTAAATCCTCCTGGGCTTTCCGGCAGACCAGGGTGACAAAAAAGCAAGCCCCTCCCGATTGGGGAGGGGCCGGCTTCACGAGAAAAGTTTCGGGGAGTGGTTTCAGTTCGGTGGTTGTGCCGCAGGCGCTCCTGGTGCCATCTGCGTGTTGCAGTGGTGCAGGAACAGACGCAGGCAGGCCTCGTGCATCACCTCTGATTTGCTGAACGAGAGCGTCTTGCGGACGAACCGCACCAGCCTCTGCCGGAGCGCGCCGTTGAAGCGCTCGATGTGGCTAGCCTGGCCGGTGCCGAAGATGCGGCCGGTGCCTCGCACGGACGCCCGCTCCTGAAAGGTGCAGTGAAGGATGTGGGTCAAGTACCGCTCCCCCTGTCCGACCTGACAATGGCCGTGCGGGATACGCCGGGCGGCCCAGCGGCTTTATCAGAGCAGAGGCAGTGACTAGAAGTCGAACTTGTTGACGTTGTCCTTGTTGAAGACCAGGATATCGCCGAGCAGGATCTTATCGCCGTCAATCTTCTTCGCCCCCAGTCGCCCGGCCGTGAACGTCGTCGCGCCAGGCTTGAGCTTGCCCGTCGCCACGGCCTCAGCGGCGTAAATGGTCAGGTAGCCGAGGTCCTGCGTGTTCCATAGGACGAATGACTTGACCGTACCGTCGGCCACATAGGACTTCATGGCGTTGGGCGTCGAAAGCCCCGTGACCAGCACCTGGCCACTTTTGCCCGCTTGCTTGACCGCCTCGGCCGCGCCGGGAAAGGCCGCACTGCTGATGCCGAAGACGCCCTTGAGGTCCGGGTAGGCCTTCATCAAGTCCTGGGTGACCTGCAAGGCCACCGCCTGATCGTCGTTGCAGGGCTTGACGGCCACGAGTTCCAGCTTCGGGTACTTCTTCAGCCGCTCCTGCATGAACTTGATCCACTCGTTCTGGTTGGCCGCCGTCAGCGTCGCCGTCACAATGGCGACCTTGCCGGCCGGCTCCGCGCCGCCGATATCCTTCGCCATCGTGTCCACGAGGGCGTTGCCAATCTGCTCCGAGGTCCCCTGGTCCACAAAGAAGTCCCGCGAGTCCGGCTTGCCGTCGGCGTCCCACGTCAGCAGGTGGACGCCCTTCGCTCGCGCGGCCTTCATGGCGGGTGCGAGGACATCCGGGTCGTTAGGTGAGACGCAGATGGCGTCCGCGCCTTTCAGTGTCCAGGTCTCGATCAGCGAGGCCGCCGCCTCCGCCTTGCCGTCCGTCGGCCCGTCGTAGACGAGGCTGACGTCGCCGAGTTCCTTCGCGGCCTGCTCCGCGCCGACGTCACAGGACGTAAAGTACGCCAAGCCCTTCTGCTTGGGCAGGAGATAGATATTGAGCATCTTGCCCCCGCTGGAGGAGGCCGTCGTGCCTCCACCGGTGGAGGAGGCAGAGTGCTGGCCGCATCCGGCGAGAGTGAGGAGGGCGGTGCCGGAGAGTAGGGCAAGTGGGAGGGTTCGGATGTGCATGAAGTTTCCTTTGTGATGCGTATTGGGGGCGGGGGGGCCTCTCGCTGTTTGGGGCCTCTCGCTGTTTGGGTCACGTTGGTTCGGATCCTATCCCTGTTCGGATCCTATCCCTGTCCCGTTCACGTTCGTTCCGGGTCTGTCCCTTCCCTCGAAGGGAAGGGCTTCGGATAAAGAGGAAAGGGCTTCGGATGAGGAGACGCCGGGCCTTCCGATAAGCCGTGCCTTCTGACAGGCCATAACCGCCTCCGATTACTTCCGAAGCCCTTCCCTCCGAGGGAAGGGACAGGCCCGGAACGAATGTGAACGGGACAGCGAGAGGATCCGACCGGACAGCGAGAGGATCCAAACAGACAGCGAGAGGATCTGCCTCCCTCATTATCCCGCGCGGGGGGCCATCCCTCCCTATCGCTTTTTTGCCGACAACAGGCTATCGGCCAGAACTGACAGGACGAGCAGGCTACCGATGACGATCAGATTAAGCTCGTCCCGGTTCCACTGCCAGGAGACGAACTCGCGCGTCTCGTGGATCAGCAGCACGCCTAATACCGTCCCGAATAGACGCCCGCGCCCGCCGAAGATGCTGGTGCCACCCAGGACGACGGCCGTGATGACGGCCAGTTCCATCCCCGTCCCGATGTCCGCCTTAGCCGTATTGCGCCGGGCGACGAACAACAGGGCGGCGAGAGCAGCCGTCAGGCCGGAGGCCGTGTAGAGAAGCAGCTTGACGCGGGCGACGGCGACGCCCGAGTAACGCGCGGCCGTCTCGTTGTAACCCAGGGCCGACAGCCAGGTGCCGAGCGGCGTCCGCGCCGTAAAGAAGGCCGTCAGCCCAAGGGCAATGAGGAAGATCAGGCCGGGGATCGGCAGGCCGAGCACCGCCCCCTGTCCCCACTGAGTAAAGCTCGGCGGGAAGTCCGACACGGGCCGGCCTAGGCTGATGCCCTCCGCCATGCCCCGGTAGGCTGCCAGCGTCGCCAGAGTGACGATCAGCGGGTGGACGCGCACGTAGCCGACGAACACGCCGTTCAGTGCCCCCGCAGCCGCCCCCACAACAAGGGTCAGCAGGGCAGCCACGGCCAGCGGCATGTGGGTCTGGAAGCACAGGCCGAAGACCACGGCGCACAGGGCCATTGTCGAGCCGACCGAAAGGTCAATGCCACCCGTCAGGATGATCAGCGTCATCGGCAGAGCCAGCAAGGCCAATTCCCACACATGGGTCGAGAGTTCGAGCTGCGCGGCGGGGGCGAGAAAGTGCGGGCTGAGGCCGTAGGCCAGGCCCAGCAGGCCCAGCAGGAGTAGGAGCAGGACGCCCTCAGCCCGCGTCGGCAGGGGCAGACGGAGAGGTCGGACGCGGGGCGTCGCAGTTGTCTGGTCGGTCATCCCCAATGCCCCTTCTGTCGCCCGCGAGCGGCGTGGTCCAGGAGTACGGCCGCAAGGATAAAGAGGCCTTGGATGGCCCGCTCCCAATAGGTTGACGAAACGCCGAGCCGCAGGAAGATCAGCATCGGGCTGACCAGGCCGAGCAGCAGGGCCGCGAGTGCGGACCCTAAAATCGTCCCGCGCCCGCCGCTGATGGACGTCCCACCAACCACGACGCACGTCACGACCAGCAGCTCAAACCCCTGACCGATGCCGGACTGAATGATGCCTAGCCGGGGGACGCTGACGATCGCGGCCACGGCCGTCAGCAGGCCGGTCAGTGTGAACGCGAACAGCTTTAGCCCCGGCACGCTCAGCCCGGCCAACCGGGCGGCGTCCGGGTTGCTCCCCGCCGCGTAGAGCCGCCGGCCCAACGGCGTCCGACGGGCGAGGAAGATCGTCAGAGCCACGACGATGACAGCGGCCCAAACGCTGACCGGTACCCCCAGAAGCCGCCCGATGCCGAAGAAGCGCAGGCCGGGCGGCAGGTCCGTGATGAACCGCCCGTTGATGAGGGTGAGGTTGACGCCTTCCAGCACCGTCAGCATTCCCAGGGTGACAATGATAGACGGCATCCGCCCGTAGGATACTAAGAGGCCGTTGACCAGGCCAACACCCGCGCCGACGGCAAGCGTCAGAGCGATGCCCACGGCGACGGGCAGGCCACCGTGCGTTGGAGACGTGGACTGGCCCATGACGGTCGCCAGCAGGCCGAGCAGTGCCCCCATCGAGATGTCAATCTCGCCGAGCACGACCACAAACGTCAGCCCACAGGCCACAATCACCGTCGGGGCGCTGGCGACCAGCACGTCCCGCAGGTTGTCCGGGGCAACGAATGCGGGGTTGATCGCGCCCACGATGAGTAGCGTCAGCAGGAGCAGGCCGAGAACGCCCAGTTCGCGCTGTCGCGTCAGGCGGTCCCGCAGCACGCCGATCACGTCTGTCATGGCGCGGCCCCTTCGGTCGGGAGGGCGAGGGCGAGGATTCTCTCCCCGGTCGCCTCGGCGCGGGACAGTTCGCCGGCAATCGCCCCCTCGCGCATCACCAGAATCCGGTCACTCAGGGCCAGAACCTCCGGCAGATCGGACGAGATCAGCAGCGTCGCCATGCCCTCCCGCGCCAGACGCCGGACGATGCGGTACACTTCTGCCTTCGCTCCGACATCTACGCCGCGCGTCGGCTCGTCCAGGATCAGCACGCGGGGCGACATTGCCAGCCACTTGCCGATCGCGAGCTTCTGCTGGTTGCCGCCGGATAGCGTGTTCGCGGGGACGGACGGCCCAGCCGCCTTGACAGCCAGATCCCGCATCAGCCCCGCCACGACGGTCCCCTCTTTGCGTTCGGACCGGAACCTTCCGAGGGCGGGTGTGCCGAGCAGGGACAGCAACAGGTTCGTGCCGACGGGCAGGGGCAGCACCAGCCCCTGATGCTGCCGGTCTTCGGGCACGAGCGCCACGCCAGCCCCGATAGCCGCCGACACTGAGCCGGGCGCGAGTGCCGTCCCAGCGACCTGGATAGACCCATGCGTGGGCCGATCCACGCCGAAGATCGCCCCGGCGACCTCGGAGCGCCCGGCCCCGATAAGGCCCGCCAAGCCGACGATCTCCCCGGCCCGGACCGAAAACGACACGTCCTGGAACGCCGGGGGGCGCGTCAGCCCACGCACGTCCAGCAGGACTTCGCCGGAAGCGGCCGACGCGGCGGGCAGCTCTTCCGCCAGAAGCTCGCGCCCGACCATCAGGCGGACCAACTCATCCCGCGTCACTCCGCCGATGTCGCGCGTCTCTACCAGCCGTCCGTCTCGCAGGACCGTGACCCGGCTCGCCAGTTCAAACACTTCCTCCAGCCGGTGGCTGACGTACAGGATGCTGACGCCCTCGGCCTGCAACTGCCGGAGGATGCGGAACAGCGTCTGCGTCTCGCGGGCCGAGAGTGAGGCCGTCGGCTCGTCCAAAATCAGCAGGCGGCTCCGCTGCGACAGGGCACGGGCCAGGCCCACCATTTGCCGCTGTGCCAGAGGCAGTTCTTCCAGGGGCCGGGCGAGGTCAATCCGCTCGCCCAGCCGGTCTAGGAGGGCCTGCGTCTCCTGACGCATCCGGGGCAGATCGAGCAGGCCCGGCGCCCGGCGCAGTTCGCGGCCCACGAAGATGTTGTCCGCGGCGTTCAGGTGGGGGAAGGCTGTCGCCTCCTGGTGCAGCGCGGCGATTCCCGCCCGCTCGGCGGCCCGGACGTCGCCGGGGCTGACAATCTCCCCGTCCACCCGCACCTCACCCGCGTCCGAGCGAACGGCCCCCGAGAGGCACTTAATGAGAGTGGATTTACCCGCGCCGTTTTCGCCCATCAGGGCATGAAGCTCGCCGGCCTCGACCCGGAGGCCGACGCCTGCCAGCGCCTGCACCCCGCCGTAGGCTTTGCTCAGATTGGTGATCTCGAGAAATGGAGGCATTGGAAGTTCCGCGGAGACGTTCCCCTTAGGGGCGAGCGTTTAGCTTTCTGATTATTGTACCCCTCTTCTCACAAAACTGACGTTTTTTTCCACCGCCCATTTTCCACCGCCCATCAGGTAGAATAACGGGCGGCGTCTCGCGTCCGCACATCTGAAATGACGCACTCGGAGGCCCTATGCCGATCAATTCCCCTGCCGAACTGACCCCGGAAGATTTCGGGCCGAAGTTCCGGCCGCACCTCTCGACTCAGAGCTACGCCCCAGGCCCAAAGATCGAGGGCGTTCAGCTCCTGGACTTGCGCCTGATGACCGACGACGGCGGCTCGTTCGCCGAACTGGGCCGCCTGGACGAGGCGGGCTGTCTGGAGGCCTTTCCTAGTTTCCAGGTGCGCCAGTCGTCATACTCGCTCGTCCTGCCGGGCGCGATCAAGGCGTTCCACCTGCACTTTAATCAGGAAGACGTCTGGTTCGTGCCGCCCACCGACCGCCTCCTGGTGGGTTTGATTGATGCTCGGAAAGACTCACCAACACTGGGCAACACGATGCGCCTGGTCCTGGGCGCGGGGCGGGCGCGGCTGCTGTACATCCCGCGCGGGGTGGGCCACGGCTGTGCCAACCTAGGCACGGAGCCGGCCACGGTGCTGTACTACGTCAACCAGCGGTTTAATCTGGAGGACGCCGATGAGCGTCGTCTGCCCTGGGACATCGCCGGGGCGGACTTCTGGCAAATGACGCCAGGTTAGGGGGGGGGAAGTGAACCTCATCGCCCATGTGCAGCCGCTTTCCGGCCTCAGACTGCGGAGCACGGGTATTGACGGATGAAGACGCTCCAGGACCAGACAGAGTTGCCCCCGCCTTAGAGGGCCAGCGCTTTTTCCAGGGCGCGGTCAAAGCTGCCGTGCGTGTCCTCGATGTCGCGCCCAATCTCGACCACCGCCTCCGGCGACCGAAAATGTAGGGTCAGGAACCAGTTCGTCGGCTCAAAAAAAGGCGGGTCTACGTCTGTACGGCCGTAGATCGCGTCACGCACACCATCGTCGGCTGGTGCGCGGTGGAGGAGCGCGACTGGGGGGCGCTCCAGGGCGTGGTGGACCGGGCCCCGGCCGCCGGGTCCTACTTCAGCGACGGCTTCAGCGTGTACCCAACGCTGCTGTACGCGCCGGGGGACCACGCGGTGGCGCCGGGCAAGAGCCAGACCTACTCGGTGGAGGGGGGCAATGCGGACTACAGGGCGGACGTGATCGCATTCCTGCCACAACTTACTTGGGCACTCCCCGTGTGGAATAAGGGCATGGCGAATGGAGTGGATGACATAGACCGGGCGATCCTGCGGGCGCTCTCGCAGGACGGGCGCTCGGCGGCGGCGGCCCTCCCCCCCTGGTCGGCCCGACACGGCAGGCGGTCACGGACCGGATGGAGCGGCTGCGCGGGGAGGGGGTAATCGGCGGCTACACCGCGCGTGTCTCGCCCGAAGGGCACGTCATCGAACTCCTGCGCCGCAGCCTGTGGGTGCAGGAATGCTACCGCGTGACCGGCGACGACTACTTCCAGGCCCGTGTGATTGCGCCCGGCATCCCGCAGATCCGCCAGATCGTGCTGGACCTGCGGGCCACGAACGTCGTCCAAAGTACGCGGACGACCTTGGCCCTGGAAACGCTGTTCGAGAAGAGCGCCCTGGGTTATTTGGAACCGGAACCGTGAAGATGGGCGACGGCGAGCGCGGCCCACGCGCCGAAGAAGGCCCGACTCACCTCCCGAAGCGCGGGCAGGTGGACCGGGATGCCGTCCAGAATGACGGCGGGGTCTAGGTCCGCGTCTTCCAACTCCCCGGCGAACGCGGCCGTCCAATCGCGGACTATTTCAGGCGTGACCTCCGCGTGCGACAGCACCCCATACACAGACGGGCCGTAGCGGAACGCCTGACACGCGGTCAGCTCGGAAGAGGCCAGCGAGACTGCACCGGGCGGCACGTCAAACACGTCGCCATGCCAGAGGAAGCCGATAAAACGTTTGGGCAGGCCACCCCAGAGCGGGTCTGCCGCCCCCACCTCGGTCTGCGTGACCGGATACCAGCCGATCTCCACCTGCGGGCCAGGCCGGACGTCTGCTCCCAGCGCCGCCGCCAGAAGCTGACTCCCCAGGCACACACCGAGCGTGGGCACGCCCTGGGCCACAGCCCGCGTAATCAGGCGCATCTCGTCGTCTAGGTATGGGTAGCGGTCGCGCTCGTAGACGCCCATCGGTCCACCCATAACGATCAATCCGGCCGCGTCCCCGATCTGCTGAGGCACGGTCTCGCCTGCGTAGCCCCGGACGTAACGGAAGCTCAGCCCCGCGCCCCGCAAGGCATCTTCAATCGTCCCCAGCGGCTCACAGTCTATGTGCTGAAGAACCAGAACTTCCCCCATGCAGCCCTCCCAATCTCCGCCCCTGAATCTCCGTCCCTGAATCGCAGGCCGGACAGCCGTGGATTATACCCCGCTCCTCAGGCTTGACGCCCACCCATCTTCTCTGCTATCATGGTGTTTGATGAACACCAAAGACGCGCCCTACGATCCCTCACAGTTCCCCCGGTTCGCGGTGACGACCGACATCGTCCTGTTCGCCATCCGGGAGAGGCGCCTCCACGTCCTGCTGATTCAGCGCAAGGAAGCGCCCTTCGCGGGGCAGTGGGCGCTGCCGGGTGGCTTCGTCCGCCCCGAGGAGACACTGGCCGAAGCCGCCCAGCGCGAACTGGCCGAAGAGACCGGCGTTGTGGACGTCCCCCTGACTCAGTTCCAGGCATTCGGCGAGCCGGGCCGGGACCCGCGCGAGACGGCCGGCACCCAGCCGCTGAGGATCGTCACGGTCGCTTTCACCGCCCTCGTGCCCGGCGATCAGGGGGATAGAATCGTCCTACACGCGCAGACGGACGCCGCCGATGCCAGGTGGCACCCGACCGACGCTCTGCCCCAGCCCCTTGCCTTTGACCACGCCAAGATACTGGAATTCGCTCTGGATGCCCTGCGCCACCGTTTAGAGGAAGGCCGCTCAGTGGCGGAGGGCCTGCTGCCCCGCCGTTTCACCCTGACGGAGATGCAGGAGGTCTACGAAGCCCTGCGCGGCGAGCCGGAGGACAAGCGCAACTTCCGCAAATGGGTCATCAGCCTGAGCTGGGTCATGCCGACAGACGGCGAGCGGCGCGGCGCCCACCGGCCCGCACAGTTGTACGAGTTTGCGCCCCTCCCGGAAAAATAATTGGTACATAGTGTCTCAAATGCAAAAAGTATGGTATCGTGTTAGTGTAATATAGACATTACGAGCACGAAGGAGCAAAGACACGTGGATTTTGATGAACGGCGCCATGCTTTCCATCGTCCGGCACCGCACGCGGCCGGATAACCTTTTAGTCCACGCCCGGCTGGCCGGGCACATCGATTGGGTCTTTCCCCAGACCGAAGTCGTGGAGGAGGCAGGCAGCGACTACCGCTTCCGGGCCTTCGTCCCGCGCCCGCAGGTCGCGGACGCGTTCAGCCAGCGGCTGCTGGACATTGACTCCGGCAACTTTAAGAACAGCGTCCACGAGACCAAGCGTCACGAGGCGCACTTTGACGTCTGGCGCACGATGCACGGCTTGCAGGAAGGGGCCGGACGGGCGAGGGGATAAATCCCTCTCGCTTGGATCAGCGCCCTCCGGGCGAACCTCCGGGGTTATCGTGGCATTATTGCCTCGTACGAAGGACGCCTGTTCAACGAGGGGGATTTACCCCCTCGCCCGTTCCAAATGCCGGAGGATGACCATGCACACTGCATTGCTGATCGTTGACCCACAAGTGGACTTCTGCGAGCCGCGCGGGGCGCTGTACGTCCCAGGGGCAGAAGCCGACATGACCCGGCTGGCGGCTCTGGTCCGCCGGGCCGGATCGGAAATAGACGCCATCCACGTCACACTCGACTCCCACCATCCGGTTCATATCGCGCACCCGCTTTTCTGGCAGGACGCGGAGGGGCAACCGCCGTCCCCCCTCACGCTCATCCAGGCCGTCGCCGTTGAGCGGGGATGGTGGCGGACGACAGAGCCGGACCTACAGGAACGAGCCTGGGAATATGTCCGGGCGCTGGAAGCCGGGGGCCGGTATGTGCTTTGTCTCTGGCCGCCGCACTGCCTTCTTGGCGGCCCAGGCCACGTCGTCGCGCCCGAACTCTGGGACGCCCTGACCGAGTGGGAATCCAGCCGGTTCAGGATCGTGGACTACGTGCAGAAGGGCAGCAACCCGCTGACCGAACACTACAGCGCCTTCCGGGCCGAGGTGCCGGACCCGGCCGACCCGAACACGCAGCTTAACACGGCCCTCGTAGACGCTTTGGCGCGGGCCGACACGATCCTCGTCGCTGGGGAAGCCGGGAGCCACTGCGTCGCCAGTTCGGTTCGTGATTTGGCCGACGCTTTAGGCGACGAGGGAGTGCCCAAGATCGTCCTGCTTACAGACGCCGTCAGCCCCGTCACGAGCTTCGAGCGGTTTCAAGATGAGTTCGTGCGTGACTTGACGGCTCGGGGGATGCGGACGGCAGCCACGACGGATTTTCTGCCCTGACGTGACGAAAGGAAGACCGATGGCGATTAAATTTTACCGCGAGCGCGAGCAGCCCTACGGGTGCTTCTCCAACTTCTCCAAACACAGCTTTGTCATTGACGGGAAGTTTTGGCAGACTGTGGAGCACTACTTCCAGGCCCAGAAGTTCCCCGACACGGCCCAGGAGGAGGCGATCCAGAGTGCACCCGCGCCGATGCTCGCCAAACAAATGGGCAACAACCGCGACTTCCCCCTCCGTCCTGACTGGGATGAGGTGAAGGACAACGTGATGCGCCGGGCGGTCCGCGCGAAGTTCGAGCAGC
>JAYTRQ010000504.1:0-4086 GCA_043746125.1 Armatimonadota bacterium
CTCCGAGGGAAGGGACAGACCCGGAACGAATGTGAACGGGACAGGGATAGGATCCGAACGAATGTGAACGGGACAGGGATAGGATCCGAACGAATGTGAGAGGACCTGCCCCCCCTAGTTCTGAGGGCCATTTCCTAATCCAGAGTCATAAACAGGTTATTCAGAGACTCCGCCAGCGTCGGGTGCGCGAACACGCCGTTCCGCAGGGCCGTGTAGGGCAGATGGCCCATCATTGCCACTTCTAAGACCGCCATGATCTCGCCGCCGTCTACGCCCAAGATGGCGCAGCCTAGAATCTGGCCGGTCTCGGCGTCCACGACCGCCTTCATAAAGCCCCGCGTCTCGTCCGTCTCAATGGCGCGGGCGACCTGGCTCATTGGCAGCTTTGCCACTTTGATGGCCCGGCCCGCCTTCTGCGCCGCCGTTTCGCTCAGGCCGACGCGCCCGAGCTGCGGATCGGTGAAGACGGTGTAGGGAACGGGCCGGTCCTTCGTCGTCCGGTGCCCGCCGTGGAGCAGGTTGGCCTCCAAAATACGGAAGTCGTCATAAGAGATATGCGTGAAGGCTGGGCCGCCCTTGACGTCGCCGATCACGTAGACGCCGGGCGCATCCGTTTCCAGCCGCTCGTTGGCCTGAACGTTGCCACGCTCATCCACCTTGACCCCGGCTGCGTCCAGCCCAAGCGCGTCCGTGTTCGGCGTCCGGCCCGCGGCCACCAACAGGTGCGAGCCGTCGAGTGTCTGTGCGCCCTCCGGCGTTTCCAGCGTCAGCGTAAAGCCGCCCGCCGTCTTCGCGGCCCGCGTTGCCCTCGTCTCCAGCAAAATCTCCAGCCCGTCTTCCTTGAGGATCTTCGCCATCTCCTCGGCCACGTCTAGGTCCTCACGCCCCAGAAGCTGAGATGACTGCTCAACGACCGTGACCCGGCTGCCGAAGCGGCGGAACGCCTGGGCGAACTCCAAGGCGATGTAGCCACCGCCTAGGATGACCAGATGCTCCGGCACAGAGTCCAGTTCCATCACCGATGTCGAGTCCAGGAACGGTACGTCGTCCAGGCCCTCTATCTTGGGCACCACGGGCCGTGCGCCCGTGTTGATGACGATGCGCTCCGCCGTCAGAGTCCGCGTCCCGCCGCCCCCTAACGTCACGGTCACAGACTTTGGCCCGACAAACTGCGCGTCCCCGTAGATCAGGTCTAGACCATCCACTCCTGCGATCTTCTTCTCGGTTCCGCCCCGGAAGTCGTCTACGATGTCCCGCTTGCGCTGCCGGACTTTGCCCATGTCAACGCTGACCGGGCCGGTCCCGACGCCGTAGTCCGCCGCGCGGCGGGCGAGATACGCGACGCGGGCGCTGGCGATGATCGTCTTAGTGGGTGTACAGCCCCGGTTGACGCACGTGCCGCCCACGGCGGCTCGCTCGATCAGGGCCACCCGTCGGCCCGCTTTGGCGAGGGCGCGGGCCAGAGGATCGCCGCCCTGCCCCGCCCCAATGACAATGTCGTCATAGGCTTGCTGTTGGGTTTGTTCCGCCATTGGTTTGCCTTCTTCCACCTTTAGGAGATAAGTCTGCCCTGAGATATACCGCCAACGGCGTCGGCTTGAACCTCGTTGATGGGGATCAGGGACCAGCATTGGGCTTCCTGCACTCCTTCGGAGGCTCGTTCCGCGGCCTAGCTCTGGATCTGCACGGCCGGGGCGACTCGGACGCGCTTGGGCTGGACGCAGCCGGGGTCAAGGTGGGGGGCGGATTGCCGGGGCGACGCTGACGACCGTGCCTGGTGCGGGCCATCTGCTGCCGCTGGAAGACGTGGGGGCGGAGGTAGAGTCGTCCCGGCACTGGAAGTGCCGGTCTATTGTTGGGTAGAAGTGCCTCCGGCACTCAGACCAGCCATCGGAGGCCGTTCCCCAGTCGCGGAGCGACTTCCACTTCGGAGTAGACCGGTACTTCCAGTGCCGGGATGATACTTTAGTGCCCCAGCAGCGACGGGGACGCACTCTCGGCCCCGATGCTGAACGGCTTAGGGACCCTGTACCGGCCGCACAGGCTCCCTAGCTCGCCGTCCGCCGACGCCCCATCGGCGTCCACCTGCGCCTGCACCTGGGCGACGCTGCTCAGGTCCGGCAGGCCGCTCGAATCGTGGTTCAAGAGCGAGACTTGCAGCTTCGTGATCACCGTCGTGTAGTCCGAGAGATACTTCAGATAGCTGTTGGAGAGCAAAAAGCAGGCCGGGGGCACGGGCGTCACTCGGTAATCTCGGATGAGCGTCTGCCACTTCACAGCGTAATCGGCGTAGCCCTGGCTGAGTTTCTGCGTACTTTGCTTTCCGGCAGCCTCCCCGCCCCCCTCCGGGTCTGCCTGCGCCCCCTGCATCCCCTGAGCCACCGTCATCATCGCCATCGCCCCAGACAGGTCGTTGTTCAGAGCCATCCGCCGCTGCTCGATTTGCTGCAAGAACGTCAGATAGGCCACCACGTCCGGCGGCAGCACGGCAGGAGGCTGCATAGGCGCGTTCGTCAGTCCGGGTACGGACGTCGCCGGCTGGGCAGGGGCATTGGTGAGGGCGGGGGCGCTCGTTGGCGGCGGAGTGGGGGCGCTGAGGACGGAGGGCGCGGGGGTGGACATCGGTGCCTCAGACACGAGAACGGACGGCTGTTTCCGCCCGGCCAGCACGAGGGCGACGGCCAGCACGATCAGGGCGACGACAAGCGCCGGGACGAGCAGACGGCGTGAACCGGACGCGGCGGCCTCTATCTTGGCCGTAGCCGGGCCGGACGCGGCAATGCCCAGTGGGTGGGCGCAGTTCGGGCAGAACCGGGCCGCCGAAGAGACCTCATGGCCGCACTGTGGGCAAAAATGAGCCGCCATCGCGTCACCCTCCCCTTCCTTCTTCACGCTTTCATTCGCCCTCATCATACCGCGATTTGCCGCCCCTGTCAAGCCGAGAATCTTCGCCAAGAAGTAGACAATAAGAGCTTTATTATGGTATAATAGGACATCTGTTCGATAACAGGAAAATTCCCATGACAAACCGAGATTTGGCCGCCACGCTATTCAATATCGCCACCCTGCTGCGCGACCGGCAGGACAACCCGTACCGCATCCGCGCCTACGAGCGCGGGGCGCGCGCCCTGATGGGCCGGCGTGATGACGTCGTCGCCCCCTTGCAGAAGGCGAGCAAGACGCTGCCCCACCGCAAGGGCGTTCTGGGCGAGCACCTGCAAAAGAAGCTTAAAGAACTGGCACAGACCGGCGAGCTAGCTTATCTTGCCGAGCTGTGCGAGGACCTGCCGCCACACGTCTTAGAGCTGATGTGCGTGCCGGGCATCGGCCCGCGCACGGCCCAGCGCCTGTACGTGACATTAGGGATCGAGACGCCGGAGCAGCTCTTTGAAGCCGCCGCGGCCGGCCGCCTGCGCCGGATCTGGGGCATCGGGGCCAAGCGCGAGCAGCAGTGGACGCAGTTGTCGCTGTTTGAGGCGGGCGAGGCTGAAGAGAAGCCCCGGCTGCGGATGGCGGCGTAGACAGTAGCCAGGCCAGACGCCGGGCACTAAAGTACCCGTCTCGGAAGCTGCGCCGACCGTCCAGGGGACGGAAGACAAGATCAGCCTTTCCGTTCCTCCGTCCCCTGGACGGTCAGCCGTAGGCTTCCTAGACGGGTACTTTAGTGCCCGGTGCCGATGCCCGGCCCGGCACTCTTTAGAAAACAACATCCATGCCCACACAAACCGAACCAGAACAGACCGACGCCGGCACCGACCTAGACCTCTTCTCCGCCGGCCTCGAAGCCGACACGGACGAAGCCGAAGGCGAAGAGTCCGAAACCGCCTGGCTGGAAGCCGCATCTGAAGACTACGCCCTGGCGGACCCATTGCCGCCCCTCTTGGTCACGCCCCGGCCCTACCAGAAAGATGCCCTCACCGCCTGGGGCAAGGCCCACGGGCGCGGCATCGTCGTCCTGCCGACCGGTGCAGGCAAGACCGTCGTCGCCCTGATGACGCTGGAGGCCATGAAGGTCTCGACACTCGTCGTCGTGCCCACCATTGACCTCCTGCACCAGTGGCACGACACGATCTGCACCCGGTTCGG
>JAYTRQ010000505.1:0-4070 GCA_043746125.1 Armatimonadota bacterium
ATGCTGTCCACACTCTGAATCAGGTCGAAGAGCGAGACGGCGAGCTTGGCCTTGTTGCTTTGCAGGTGTCCGAGGAGGTGCCAGCGGACTGCGGTGATCTGGCCCCACTTTTCCTGCGCTTCCTGCACGTAGTTCTCGCCGAAGTCAACGAGACCGGCGGCCAAAGCCTCCAGAACGGTGGCGGCGGTCTGCTTCTTTGTGACCGCGACCAGCGTGATCTCGGCCGGGTTGCGCCCTGTTCTCTTTGCCGCCTCGTCCATGCGGGCACGGACACGGTCGGTGTTCTCAGCGATAAGACTCACGGGTTTTTGTCACGCGCCCGGCGGCGCCCGAGCGGCTTACGCTCGCCGGTCTCAATGTAGTAGACGCGCTCAGCAATGTTTGTGGCGTGGTCGGCGATGCGCTCTAGATAAACGACTGCCAGGAGCAGGTACGAGGCCGGGAATACATGCAGCGGCTGGCGCTGAGTCAGCTCCAGCAGCTCCTGCCGGAGAGACTTAAACAGATTGTCTACGGCATCATCGTCGTCACAAACTTTGACCGCAAGGGCCAAATCATGCCGGACCAGGCTTTCCAGGCTCTGACGGACCATCGTCAGCGCGAGCTGGGACAAAGGGCCGATGTCCAAAAGCGGCTGTTTTAGATAAAACTCCTGGGTCAACTTGCGGGCGATTTTGGCAATGTCTACGGCGTGATCGCCGATCCGTTCCAGATCAGTAATGACCTTCAGGGCGCTCTCGACCTGGCGCAGATCGCGGGCCATCGGCTGCTGGAGGGCGAGCAGGCGGATGCATTGGGCCTCGATCTTGCGGTCCATCTCGTCTACGGCGTCATCCTGCACCAGCACGTCTTCAGCCAGGGCGACGTCGCTGTTCTGCATGGCCTCGACCGCCTGGGCGAGCATGACGCCGGTGAGGCTGCCCATTTGGAGAAGTTCTTGTTCCAGAGCGGTCAACTCATCCCGGAAGCTTTGCCTTGTGTTCAACATCGCTGATTACTCTTCTGCCCCGTTACAACCTTTGCCCATTATAGCACAGTTGTTGCTATTTGACAAGCAAACCAAAAACTTTTTCGCTACATATAGGAATTTTTCCTGACCGAGTCTACTAAATGTAGGTGGCAAAGAAGTGACCACGGGATATCAGGTCTCGTGAGTCATTGCGTCGCGTCCTATAAGCTCGCCACTAGACCCAGGTGAGCCAGAGGAGGCCTGAGGGAACGCATTTGCTTGTGAGAGCGGTTTCGAGGAGACGGCAGACGGCGGCCACGCGGTGGGCGGCCTCGGAGCACGAGAGGGGAGTGGACATGAAAATAGACTCATTCTCTCTCGTTCGAGATTGGTGAGCCTATTCTACGGTATCTACGCTGATGCGCCAGCAGTGCATCAGCGTGTTTTGGGTCTTTCAGGCGACTTCGAGGCGGCTGTCTACGATCCGCAGGGCGCGTTCCGTTTCGCCGCCCTTGTTAATCAGCAGTGTCGTGACCTCGGCCTGGGCGGCGAGCTGGGCAATGGCTGGTCCGGGGAGGACGACGGTGTTGCGCCCAGCCTGGTCCCAGACGCGCATGGCGTCCTCACTCGTGAAGCACAGGAGGGCGTCGTCCTCGGTCAGCAGCTCCAATTCCTGCGGCGTCTGAGGCGTGTCTTCGGGAGCGCCGGTGCTCAGAACGACGCACTCGGCGTCCTCGTCCTGATCGCCAGCGACGGGGATGCGGCAGAACTCTTCCAGAAACGCCTGGATGACCATCTCGCGGTTCTCCGAGTTGTCGGTTTGGTGCAGCGCCACAAGGGCCGTCTCTAAGCGCTCGTTGCTGTTCGCCGCCTGCTGCTGCATCTGAGCCATCATCTGGGCGGTCTGCGCCATCGCCAGCATCTCGGCCGGGCCGACTTCGGCGTGAACGTCCGGTCCGTCCACGAACAGCACATGTTCGCTACTGCCGAGGATGCCGCCGAGCTGTGCCCCCGACAGGAACATCCCATGTTCAAGCTGGGGCAGGGCCTGCCGGAGAACGCCAAGCTGGGTGAAGGTTGGGACGCCGCTGACGCCCTCCGGATTGGTCGCGATGATGAGCTGGATGTCCGCGCCGGGCGCGATGGAGCCGTCTGGCGCGGTCTCCACCGGGCTGATGGTGGGAACGGCCAGGATGCTGTCACGCAGGATATCGAGGAACTTGCGGCGCAGGTCCGCCGCCTCTTCGTCGGTCAGGGCCATGCGGAGGCCCAATATCGCCGACTCAAGTGCGACGTTCTTCAGCGGTTCTTCGGTAATGTCTTGCTGCATAGGGTGTATTCTCTCAGGCCAGCGGGTTGGGCCGCGAGCCATTCTTGTTCTGCTTACCCAGGCGCCTCAGCCGGCCCAGGATGCCGTGCTGGGCTTCCTCCTGGATCGTGACCTCTAACGCGGCCCGCTCCTGCTGGTCCCGCTCCTGGCGGCCCAAGGCGGCGCGTTCCTGATATTCTGGGTTATCTATCCTGGCGCCGCACCAGTTGCACAGGGCGCTGGTCTGCGTCAGCAGCTTGCGCTTGCAGGCCGGGCAGACGGCGACTTCCACTTGTGCCGCCTGTTGTGCCGCCTGAGACTGGGGCGCGGGCGGCCAGATTGTCGGGTCCTCGTTCATTCCATTTGATTCCGCTAGATCTCTAAATGCCCGAACCTCGCTTTAGTTTCATCTACCGACTCCTCCGTCTGAGGCTCGGGCACGGCCTCGTGGGGGGCGCGATGGGGTGGGAGGATCGCCTCTGGGAAGGGCGGCGGCACGAAGCCCAATGCTGTCCCCTGCATGATCGTAAACGACTGCCAGGTGTGCTGGGCCTGCTCCACCTGGAGCGCGGCCCGCTCGACGTCCGCCCGCGCAAGGTAGGCGGCATCATGGATCTCCACGCCGCACCAGTTGCAGGAGGCGCTGATGTGGGACAGCAGTTTTCGGCCGCACGCGGGGCAGACACTCATGGCCTGGCGCCTGCTGAAAGCGCACGCAGCCGCCCGGCGGCCTCCGCTAGCCGGCCGACGACGTAGTCTATTTCCTCGTCGGTCGTGAAGCGCGAGACCCCGAAGCGCAGGGAGGCGTAGGCCTGGGCGTCGGACAGCCCCAGCGCCTTCAAGACGTAGCTCGGCGAAAGCGACTCGGACGAGCAGGCGGAGCCGGTGGACAGGGCGACTTCCGGCAGGGAAGTCAGCAGGGCGTCCCCTTCAATCCCTTCGAAAGAGAGGCTGGCGTTGTGCGGCAGCCGCTCGGTTGGATGGCCGTTCAGCGAGACGCCGGCAACCGCGTCACAGATGCCTGCGATCAAACGGTCGCGCAGACAGGCCATGCGCAGCTGTTCTTCGGGCAACTCGTTTTGACATATTTCGGCAGCCATTCCGAAGCCGACGATACCGGGCACGTTCAAAGTCCCCGACCGCATCCCCGTCTCATGGCCGCCACCGTCCATCTGGGCGGTTAGGCGGACGCGTGGGCTGCGGCGGCGGACGTAGAGGGCGCCGACGCCCTTCGGCCCGTGCATCTTGTGGGCAGTCAGGGACATCAGGTCAATCGGCAGTGCCTGGACATCTACGGGTACATGGCCCACGCACTGGGTCGCGTCCGAGTGGAAGAGTATGCCGCGTTCACGGCAGAGTGCCCCGATCTCGGCAACGGGCTGGAGAGTGCCGATCTCGTTGTTGCCCATCATCACGGAGACCAAAACCGTCTGGTCGGTCAGAGAGTTCCGCAGATCATCCAGACTCACACGGCCCTGCCGGTCTACGGGGAGATATGTCACCTCCCAGCCCGACTGTTCCAGATGCTTGGCTGCGTCCAAGACGGCCTTGTGTTCCGTCTGGACCGTGATGATATGGCGGCCCTTGTCGGCATACTTTTCGGCCACACCCTTTATTGCGAGGTTGTTGGACTCGGTCGCGCCCGATGTCCAGACGATCTCACGGGGATCGGCGTTGATGAGCGATGCCACCTGCCGCCGTGCGGTCGCGACGGCCTCCTCGGCGGCCCAGCCGAAGGCGTGGGCGCGGGAGGCGGCGTTGCCGTAGTGCTCTGAGAAGTAGGGCAGCATGGCCTGGACCACGCGGGGGTCA
>JAYTRQ010000506.1:0-4070 GCA_043746125.1 Armatimonadota bacterium
GTGGACTCGGGCATCGCGTGGAAGCACCCGGACTTCCGCAGCGCGGACGGGACAACACGCATCCTGGCCTTGTGGGACATGACCGACGACTCGTGGACGACCTCAGGCGGCTCGGTCGGCTCCAAGCCCCCGGTGGATCAGGGCGGCACGCCACTGGGGACTCTGTACACGCAGGCGCAGATCAACGCGGCGCTGACGGGGGCGGGCGAGGTGCGCTCGCAGGACCTGTTCGGGCACGGCACGGCCTGCGCGGGCACGGCGGCGGGCAACGGGCGGGCGACGGCGGGGGACGTGCCGGCGGGCCGGTACGCCGGAGTTGCCCCGGAGTCCAATCTTGTGATCGTCCGGGCGGGTGCGGGCGGGGGGATCAGCGGACTGTACTTCCTCGGTACGCGTTGGATCGCCCAGACGGCCAAGGCGCTGGGCGAGCCGTGCGTCATCAGCCAGTCCTTCGGCAGCCAGGACAACCCACACGACGGGTCGAGCGAGGAGGAGGCAGTGATGAACGACATCGTCGGCGCGGGCAAGCCCGGCGTGGTCATCTGTGCTGCGGCGGGGAACGAGGGGCAGGACAGCTTCCACGCGGGCGGACGCTTCGGCCCCCGGCAGGAGGGGCAGGCCGACATTCAGAGCGAGGTCATCGAGCTGTTCGTCTCCAAAGACACCGAGATGGATGCCTACCTGTCCGGCGCGGACGAGTGGGGCCTGGCCGTGGTCGGATTGGACAACTTCCTGGTGGGCGCGGACGGCACCCCCGACGTGATGCGGATATTCCACGTCGGCAGCCGGATCCGAGGCGACCTGAAAGCGCCCGCCAAGGCCCCCGCCGACTTCGACCACTACTTCGGGGACGTCGGCGTGACGCAGACCAACGACGGCAAGGAAGATCGGCTGTCGGTCCCGCTGCCGGCGGGCCGCTACCTGGTGCTGGGCTTCGGGGCGACCGCGAACGTCACGGCGGGCACGTTTGATCTGTACCTGCCGTTCACCGGCGACGCCAGCTTCGGGCACGGCACAGACAAGCGCTACATGATCGCCTCGCCGGGCAACGCCGACAACGTCCTGACGGTCGGGGCCTATAACTTCCGCAGCGGCTGGGCCAACGCGGACGGCAAGCACACCGCCTACAACCTGATCCTGGGCGATCTGTCCGACTATTCCAGTCCCGGCTTCCGGCGCGGCGGCGCCATCAAGCCGGACATCTCCGCTCCGGCCACTTACACGATCTCCTCGCTGGCCCCCGGCTCGGAGATGAGCCAGGACGGGGACCACCAGCCCGACACGGCCCACGTCACGGCCGACGGCTTCCACATCGCCTGGTCGGGGACCAGCGCCGCCACCCCCTATGTAGCCGGCGTCGTCGCTCTGATGCTGCAAAAGAACCCCACTCTGGACGCCGCCCAGATCAAGGACATCCTGGCAAAGACCGCCGCCCACGACGACTTCACCGGGGCCATCCCCAACATCCACTGGGGCTACGGCAAGATCGCCCCCGCCGCTGCCCTCGCGGCCACGCCCGCCCCCAAGTGAGGCACCCTGCGCCGGAGCCTCAGCCAGAGGCTCCGGCGCTTCCCCCGCCGCCCGGAAGCGAGACCAGCCATGCACCGCCGAACCCACTCCACCGCCTGCTGCCTCTTCTCCCTGCTGCTCTGCGGCAGCCTGCTCCATGCCCAAACGCCGCCCGCCGCCGATCCGCAAGCCCAAGCGCTTCGGAACGCCGCCAAGACACTCGCGGCAAAGTATGACTACGCTGGAGCCAACGCGCAGCTCAACCACGCCTATGCCCTGGACAAAACCTCCCATGTGCGTGATGCCGCCACCGACCTTAGTCTGATTGGCGAGAATGAGATGAGCGTCGGCCAATACACGGGGGCACTGGACACTCTCCAGCAGGCTTTACAGCTTCGCTGGCAGTTCCGAGACAGAAAAGGAGGAGCGCGGACGCTTAGTAGATTGTGAGAAGCCTACGAAGACATGAGCCGGTACGGCAAAGCCATTGATCTCTTACAGCAGTCCTTAATCATCACAAGTCAGACGGGAGATCACAATGGCGAGGCAACCGCGCTGGATGAGTTGGGCTCTTGCTATGAAGCCACAGAACAACATGGCGAAGCGATCGAATGTTATCAACAGGCATTGGATAAATTTAAGTCATCCAGCGAAGAGGAGGGTGTTGAAATATGCCTCTCTAATTTAGGGAGTATATATGCCAGCCTCAGCCTGTACAAGCAGGCCCAAGTTTATTTGGAAGAGGCGCTTACAACCTCCCGCGCGTGTGGAGGTAAAGAGGATCAGGCAATTCTGTTCAGCAATATGGCGCGTACGAACGCAGGACTCGGTCAAAACATTAAGGCGATTTAATACTCACAGGTGGCACTTTGGATGTCAAATGAGATAGGTAACCGAGCACTTGAAGCGAAGGTGCTGACAAACATCGGAGAAAGTTACCGGAAAGTGTATGCGTTCCGGCAGTCGCTGGTCAACCCCGACGTAGACACGTCGCCCCTGGCCGCCGACCTGTACCGGTTGGTGCTGGGGCCGCTGCAAAAAGACCTGGACGCCACCCACGCCACGACGCTGCTCTTTTCCCTGGATGACGCCCTGCGCTACGTGCCGCCCGCCGCCCTCCATGACCCGCAGCGTAAACAATACATCGCGGAACGCTACCAAAGGGCCTTGATTACCCTCGCCGCCGCACCCTCGGCCGCCACACCCGCCCTGCCGCCCGCCATTCTGGGCCTGGGCGTCTCCGAGAAGCAGAGGGACTTGTCCACCCTGCCTGGCGTTCGCGACGGGCTGACGGCCCTGATCCACGACCATGAGCAGAACGACACCGGCGGCCTGCTGCGGGGCAAGCGTTTATTGGACGCCCAGTTCACGCAGGCCGCGCTGGAGAAGGGCTTAAAGACGGGGGTCTACCCCATTATCCGCGTCGCCAGCCACGTCTCCCTGTAAGGCACCGAAGACACGTCGTTCCTGCCGCTGGGCGACGGCAACCACCTGAGCGTGTCCGAACTGGCCCGCGACCCGCACCGGTTCCGGGGCGTGGAGATACTGACACTGTCGGCCTGCGACACGGCGGTGGAGGTCAAGCGTTCCAGCGGGCGGGAAGTGGAAGGCATCGCGACCCTGGCACAGTCGCTGGGGGCGAGGGCGGTGCTGGCGTCTCTGTGGCCTGTTTCGGACGCCGCGACGCCTCCGCTGATGAAGGCCTTGTACGGCTACCGGCAGACGCACCCGTCGGCGTCTCTGGCTGAGGCCTTGCAAGCGGCCCAATGGATCCTGATTCGCGGTCGTGCCCCCGTAAGCGGCGACCTGGCACACCGGGGAACCGAGCAGGTTTCGGCGTCCACCAGTGAAAACCTGCCGCTCTTCGTGCCGGACCCCAAGGCTCCGTACGCCCACCCGTTCTACTGGGCACCCTTTGTCTTAATCAGAAATTAGCGGTAACGGGCATTGCGCGGAGTGGGAGAATGCCGTATACTACACGGAGGACGTCTCTGCCGGAGCCGTGCCCGGATGAGGCCCCCACCGTGAGAAAGTGAGACCCACTGATGTACTACCGCGTAACCACGCTCGCACTGCTGGCCCTGTTGCTCCCCGCCGGGCTGACCCGTGCCCAGGCGCCTGTCCCACCCACCCCTCTTCCCCCGGCCGCCCTGATGCCCCCAGCCGCGCCGCCCTCGGACCCGGCAGCGCAGGCGCGTACGAGCAACGATCAGGGCGTGGCCGCATTTAACGGCGGCGACTTTAGCCGGGCGGAAACGCTCTTCGCGCAGGCGGTCCACCTCGATCCGAGGGCCGCGCTGTACGTCACCAACGATGCCCTGGCGTGGGAGCGGCAGACCCGACCCGACCGAGCCGTGGCCTGCATCTCGGCGGCTCTGCCTGCGTTCAAGGCGGACGCCGACCGGCAGAGTCTTAGGGCCACCCTGGCCGATGCCCAGATCGCCTGGGCGCGTGCCCGCGAGGAGGCCGCCGCCTATGACGATGCCCTGGTCCACTTCCGCGCGGCGGCCGTACTGCATCTGGAACTGCGGTCCTCGGACATCGTTTCCGACCTGTGCGGG
>JAYTRQ010000507.1:0-4067 GCA_043746125.1 Armatimonadota bacterium
TGGGCCTGCCGCTCTCGACAAGCCTTCACGAAGAGGCAGAGCCTTCTGTCACTCACTCTCCTAACCCTCCCGCTTCGGGAGGGAAGGCACTTGTGCCGGGTGGGTCAATGAACTTTCCCCCCATCTCCTGCGTCTTTCACTTCAAGGAAGCGACACTGACCTCAAGGATGCAACGATGCTTGACCAAACCACCATAGATACCGCTCACCTGCTGCGCCGCGCCGGCTTCGGCACGGACGCCGAGACCGTCCGCGCCGCCGCACAGGCGGGCTTGGCCGCAACGACGGACGCCCTGCTGAACCCGGAGCGGACGCCGGACACGATTGACGACGCGGGCATCCTCGCCAAACTGTCCGGGTTGCTGCCTGAAACCAAGAACGGCGGGACGCCTACGCAGGCAGTCAAGATGTGGTGGGTGCATCGGATGATCGCCACGCCTCACCCGCTCGTGGAGAAGATGACCCTGTTCTGGCATGGGCGCTTCACGAGTAAGGACGGCGGCATGGCTGGGGACCTGCTCTACGCCCAGAACCAGACGTTCCGCCGAAATGCCTTGGGCAACTTCCGGACGCTGACTCTGGCCGTGTCCCGCGATCCGGAGATGCTGCGCTACCTGAACGGCAACCAGAACTATAAGGCGCATCCAAACGAGAACTACGGGCGCGAACTGATGGAACTGTTCACCTGCGGCATCGGGAACTACACCGAAGACGACGTCAAGGCCGCCGCCCGGTCGTTCTCCGGCTGGAACCTGCGCGGGGGCGAGTTCCACTTCAACCCGAACCAGCACGACAATGACCCGAAGACGTTTCTGGGCAAGACGGGCAACTGGAACGGTGACGACATCGTGAACATCCTGGTCGCCCACCCGGCCACGGCTAAACGCCTATGTACGCAGTTGTTCACCTACTTCGCCTACCCGGACCCGGAGCCGGCGGTCGTGGAGACGCTCGTGAAGACGTACTATTCGAGTGGCTACGAGGTCCGGGCAATCCTGTCGCAGATATTCCACTCGACGGCCTTCTACTCCGCCAAGGCCCGGTTCGCGATCATCAAGTCGCCCGCGCAGTATGTCGTTGGCACGATGAAGATGCTCGGTCTGAGCAAAGCGGTGGAACTGGTCATCACGGACATCACCCCCGCAAACGACATGGCCGCCAACCCCGCCGTTCTGCCCAATCCGCTCGCTCCCGCGCCGGCCCTCTCCCCCCCCGCACAAACCGACCAGCAGGCCAAAGGCCATCGGCTGGGCGTGCTGGCCGGTCTGCCGAATGCCATGCGCTCTATGGGCCAGGATCTATTAGCGCCTCCCACCGTCAAGGGCTGGGACGGCGGGGAGGCGTGGATCAACACGTCCACGCTTCTGGCCCGGATCGGTTTCGCGAGTACCGTCTCGCTCTCGCGCCAGATGTTCAGTGGCCAGTTCGCGCGGGCGACCGATTACTTGCGTCTGAACCAACTGACGGCCGAGGGCTGGGTAGACCATCTGGCCGAGATTCTAGGGCCTCTGCCGCTGACCCCGAACACGCGGCAGACGCTGATTGACTACGTCAACGGCCCGGACGAGCCAGCCGCTCCGACCGTCCAGAACACGCAGTTCACCCCCGCTCCCGTCGTCCCACCGTTCCGCCGAGGCCGGAGAAACGGCGGCGGCTACAACCGGTTGCGCGGCGCGGAGCCGGGCGGCTTGGAGGGGCGACTGCGGGGCGTCATCCCGCTCCTCATGGCAACGCCGGAATACCAAGTCTGTTAGGAGAGATCCTCTCGCTGTCGCGTTGGATCCTATCCCTGTCCCGTTCACGTTCGTTCCGGGCCTGTCCCTTCCCTCGGAGGGAAGGGCTTCAGAAAGGAGGGACGGGCTTCGGAAACGAACTGAAGTGGTGGCCATCAGTCAACGAGCAAACGCTTCGGTCACAATGTCTTACTCCCTTCCCCCCTCTCGGAAGCCCTTCCCTCCGAGGGAAGGGACAGGCCCGGAACGAACGTGAACGGGACAGGGATAGGATCCAACGCGACAGCGAGAGGATCAAGCGAGCTGGGAGAGGATCTGATCGAATCGGAAAGGTACCCGTTATGTCCGTCACACGCAGAGATTTCATCAAGAAGAGCGCGACCACGGTCGCCGTCGGCCTCGCCGTCCCGCCCTGGCTCGCCAAAATGGTCTGGGCCGACTCGGTCGCCGATAACGCCCTGACCACCGGCGGCCTCACAGCGGGCCGGTCGCTCGTCGTCATCCAGTTGACAGGCGGCAACGACGGCCTGAACACGGTTGTCCCCTATGCCGACCCCGCCTACCGCATGGCCCGGCCGGTCATCGCACACGGCGACGACAAGGTCCTGCGTCTGAACGACCATGTTGGCCTCAGCCCCGTGATGACCGGCCTCAAGGGCCTCTATGACAAGGGGCAGCTCGCCATCGTCCAGGGCGTCGGCTATCCGAACCCCAACCGCAGCCACTTCCGGTCTATGGAGATCTGGCAGACAGCCGAACCGGAGCGAATGGGGTCCGAGGGCTGGGTCGGCCGCTACCTGGACGCCATTCGGAGTGGGCGGACCTCGCCGCTGACGGGCATCAACATCGGCAACGAGTCGAGCGAGGCGTTCACCAGTGCTCACGCCGCCGTGCCCAGCATTCAAGGCCTGGCGAACTTCGGCTTCGTGTTCCCACACAACGGCGACGGCGACGCCCGCACGGCCGCCCTCAAACGTATTCAGGAGGACGACACCAATACGCCCTACGGCCACTTCTTCCAGCAGACCGCCCAGGAGACTTACGACAGCGCCGGCCAGATCACCCAGGGCGTCAAGAAGTACCAGAGCACCGTGCGGTATCCCAAGGGCAATTTCGCCAAGGGCTTGCAGGAGATCGCCATGCTGATCGCCGCCAACCTGGGAACGCGCGTATTCTATATCTCGGCGGGCGGCTTCGACACCCACGCCCAGCAGATCCGCCGCCACGACGCCTTGTGGCAGGACATGTCCGACAGCCTCGCGGCCTTCCAGGCGGACCTGGACGGATTGGGCGCGTCCGACCACGTCCTGACCGTCGCCTTCTCCGAGTTCGGCCGGCGCGTCCACGAGAACGCCAACGGTGGCACGGACCATGGGACGGCCTCGGAGATGTTCCTACTGGGCAAACCGGTTAAGGGCGGCCTGTACGGGGCTTACCCCAGCCTGACCGATTTGGACCAGGGCGACTTGAAGTACAGCACGGACTTCCGTTCGGTCTACGCCACCATCCTGGACCGTTGGCTGGGCACGAACAGCGAGGTCGTGCTGGGCAAGCGTTACGAGGACTTGAGGTTCGTTTAGGAGCAGGAGTGCCACAGAATGGAACCACCCAAGAGATAAGTTCACAAGAGATAAGTTCAGCGGAACGAAGTGAGCGGGACGTAGAAAAGCGCGGGAGTGATCCCGCGCTTTCTTGTCGCTATCACCGAGCGAGTCCGGCCGGCTTCAGCCCGCGCGTTACAGGCGCTTGAGGGTATGTACCGTCGTGCCTTGAGGCTGTGCCGGCCGCAGGTCATAGCGGCCCTTCTCCGAATGGGTGTGGCGGATCACGTTCGAGTAGAGTTCGCCCAGGATGAGTTCCAGATCGTCCGCCTCTTCGGCGGCGCACTCCCGGTGTTCCAGCAGCATCCCCTCGATCTTGCGGATCACTCTGATGTGGGCCTGCCCCTCAGGAGCATCCAGCGTGATTTTGAGGCTCATCGCGTGTCGGCTTTCTGTCTTTCTGGCGTAGTTCGTTTCGGGGAGGGTCCGGTAGAGCGTGTCAAGGCAATCAAAGCATCGGGGATGCTGATCAGCGGCAGCACGTAGCCTGTGGCCCCGTCTCAACGGCGCAGTGGGACAAGAAGGGAAGGCTACTTGCCGCGTCCTGGGCGATGGTGGCGCCACCCGCCGCTGTCTTGACGTGGAGCGCAATAGGGCGGCTCAGGCGTTCGGCCAGATGGTCGGGCAGGTCCGGCGAGACGTGCTGGCACACGAGAAGGGGCACCGGGAAGTCGGTAGGCTGGGCGGATCGGAGCACGCTCATGGCGTGTACTCCACCTGCCGAAGCCTCTAAC
>JAYTRQ010000508.1:0-4052 GCA_043746125.1 Armatimonadota bacterium
AACTCTATCAGCGTGAAGCCTTTTGAGCGGTACGGGCGGGCGGTGTGGTCAGTCATCTGTGGTCTCCTTCGGGTGTGTGATCTCTTTCGAAACTGGTGAGGCCCCGCGCCTTCGACCCATTGTGGAGATGGGTGGGAAGGTGCGGGGCCTCTCGTTGACGAGTCAGCCTTGCTGAAAAGGGCGTTCAGACTAAGCGGATCTTTTCCGTCTTGTCAATCTGCACGACGCGACCATCCTGGATGATAATTTGGACGACACCAAAGCGGATACCAGCAACGGCCTCTTGAATGGCGGCCATAGTAGGGTTATCTTTGACGGCGTCGAACGGCTTCTGAGAAGGCGCCATTGACTTTCTAGGGCTGGCCTCGTCCATCTGCTCTCCTCTTTTTGTGCTGCGTGAGTATTATGACAGCTATTCACTAGTTTGTCAATAGTAAAACTTATGTTAATTTGAGTTTTTTGCGACTGGTGGGTAACAATGTATGTGCGGCAGCCCTGGTTGTGACGGATGCGACTGTCAAGAACGACGGGATTATTAAACCCGTCTCCGGACCCAATGGCTTCATCTTCAGCGCCTAGACAGCGACGGACAACATCCACAAAAAGCGGCCCGCTCCTTAAAAAGTATGCCGCTTTTTGTGTCTGGTGTGACAAGAACTGGGTTTAATCTAGGTGATCCTTGTCCTATAATAAAATTCTGGAAGACACAACGATGTCGCAGCAGATGGCCGAACGATTTATTGAGGTGCTCCGGCCCCTGGAGGCGGACAAGGATGTGGAACCTCTGGCGTTCCTGTGCGCGGCCGAGGCCGAAGTCGGCAACGTGATCGTGGCCAACCACTTTCACGGACCAGACGGCGCACGTCAGTTCTGAACGCAGTACCGGGGCACTTCCGACAAGGCTAAGTCTGGGTTCCGAAGCGTGATCGCGTCCGGGGGCGCGCGGCTCTGGAACAGACGACCGAAGAGACGAGCTTTGATGGGGGGCCCTTCGGCTACGCGGGCGTCACGATCTTAGAGATCACAGGCGAACACGTCACCCGATTTTCAGCCTACTTTAACCCGAGCGCCCTCGGCCGCCAGATCAAAGACTGACAATACTGCGAACGTCGGGGATTGCAGGCGGGCGGGATTTGGTCCCACCCCTCTCTCGCCCTTCTGCAATCAAGCCAGTTGTGATAGATTGGGGTCATCGGCTTCCTCCGCGTCACCACATCCCGCTATGACTGAAAATGACGAACTGCTGCTTCTGCGGGCGCTCCTCCGCGCCTCGGATTATGGCGTCCTGCTCTCGGACGCTGACCGGCGCGACCGCGTCTGCAATCGCCAGTTCTGCGAGACGTTCGGCCTAGAAGGGCTGGACGCGATCCGGTCTCAGCCCGACTACGTCCGCACACACGTCCTGCCCCGCCTCAAGGACCCCAACGCGTTCCTTCAAACGCTGGAAGATGTCTACGCCGACCCTGGCCGGGTTTTAGAAGACGAAATGGAATTAGCCGTGCCGCGCGTGCGCCTCCTGCGCCGCTATACCGCCCCGGTCTTGGACGACGACGGGACGGTCATCGGCCGCCTGTGGACCTTTCTGGACATCACGCGTACCCGGACGATGGAGGAGAAGGTTCGGACCCAGGCCGCTCAACTAAAGGAACAGTCCCGCCATCTTGCCACCGCCCTCAAGACCGTAACGGGGCGTTTGGATCGGGTCGAGAACACGCTGACGCTTACCCAGCAGCAGCTCTTCGAGAGCGAAAAGCTGTCCGCCGTTGGTCTCCTGGCCGCCTCGGTCGCCCACGACATCCGAAACGTCCTGACACCGCTCTCTATTGAGATCGCCCTGGCCGACCAGGATGACCCGGCCAGCCGGGGCGAGGCATTGGAAGCCATGCGTCGTCAGGTGGACAGCCTGTCCCTGCTCACCCATCGGCTGCTAGCCCTCGCCAAGCCGGCGGCCGTCGAGCGAGCTGCGCTGGACCTGAGCGGCCCGGTCGTTCGTGTCTCCGGCATGGTCCGAGCGCAAGCCGCGCTGGAAAACGTCCGTATCGTGACGTCCATCCCATCCCATCTGCCTGCTGTATTGGCGGACGGCGTTCAGATGGACCAAGTCCTAGTAAACCTCGTCCTGAACGCGATTCAGGCCATGCGAGCGACAAGCGGCGGCACGCTGACGCTGACGCTTGATGGACATAGGGGCGGTGTCCGCATCCGCATCCGGGACACCGGGCCGGGCATCCCCCCAGCCAACCGCCGCCGCCTGTTCGACCCCTTCTTCACCACGCGGCCGGATGGAGCGGGGTTAGGTCTCTTTTCCTGCCGCCGAATCATTGAAGCGCACGGCGGCACGCTGGGCGTCTGGAACGTGCCGGACGGCGGAACGCAGTTTTCTCTCTGGCTGCCACAAGTGGGCGCCTCACCAACACTGAAGAAGGGCATATGAATGGCCGGTAAGATACTGATCGTCGAAGATGACCGGGCCATCTCGCAGTCGCTGATGCGGCTGCTGTCCCGCGAGGGCTACTACGTGCAGTTCGTAGGCAGTGGGGAAGAGGCCGCCGCCTGTCTGAGCCAGGACCCAACCTATGATCTGGCTTTACTGGACGTCGCCCTGCCGGGCATGGACGGCTTCGCCTGCTGCCGCGTCCTGAGAGAGCAAGGCTGGCGGCGGCCCATCCTGATGCTGACCGGACGAGGCAACGGCGCAGACAAGATCGCCGGACTGTCGGCGGGCGCGGACGATTACGTCACAAAGCCATTCGGGCCGGGCGAGCTTCTCGCCCGTATCTCCGCCCATCTGCGCCGGTCCCGCGAGTACGCCGTGCCTGACGAGGAGGCATGGGAGATCGTGCTGGGGCCAAGTCTGACCCTAGATCTGCGGAACCGGGACGCGCTCGTCCAGGGCGTTCCGGTTCACCTGACGGACCGGGAATACGAGGTACTTCTGCTGCTGGCCCGGAACCGTGGCACGGCCCTGGACAAGACGTGGCTCTTCCAGCAGGTATGGGGGAACGCGCCCGAGGAGAGCATCAAGGCTCTGGCCGTTTACGTCTGCCGCCTGCGCCAGAAGATAGAAGAGAACGAAGACAACCCACGCTATATTCAGACGGTGCGCGGCTTTGGCTATAAACTAGTGCCGGGGGAACCTGAGCCGCCCCCCGAAGTGTTAAATCACCAACACTCTTGAACGGAGCACAGTAGACAATGACAGGACAAACTTTGGAGAAGGCGACGTTTGGGGCGGGCTGCTTTTGGGGCGTGGAGACGACGTTCCGAGATGTGCCCGGCGTCGTAGACGCCGCCGTAGGCTATGAGGGTGGGAGCTACCCTAACCCCACCTACCACGACGTCTGCACGGGGCAGACAGGTCATGCCGAAGTCCTGGAAGTGATCTATGATCCGACCCAGGTGAGCTATGACACGCTGCTTAACGTGTTCTGGGAGAACCACGATCCGACGACGCTGAACCGGCAGGGGCCGGATCACGGGACACAGTACCGCTCGGCCGTTTTCACGCATTCGCCCGAGCAAGCGGCGACGGCTCAGGCGTCCAAGATCGCCCATCAGGGTGATCTCAAGCGGTCTATCGTAACCGAGATTGTCCCGGCTTCGACGTTCTACCGGGCTGAAGAGTACCACCAGCAGTATCTCGGCAAGCGCGGCCTCGCCAACTGCCACAACTAGATGAACTCAGAGTAGGGGTAGAGGCTCTGCCCCTACCCTCTCTTCTCGGTTCCCCTACTTTTCTTTCCTACAGCACCCGCGTCCTCTTCGCCAGCGCCTTGCGTGTCTGCACGGCGGGCAGATTCTCCCGAACGAAAGCATTCTCCACCAGACGGAAAAAGGCCTCCCGCTCCGGGCCGCGCACGACGGCTCGCTCGTGTGCCTCTGACAATGCGATGGGATAACCCTGGCCTTTCCGCGCCTGATCGTAGCAGAGCACGTGAACGCGGTCGGTCAGATCTTTGTCTTCGGCTACCCAAAGGGGCACCTCAACGCGGGCGATCTCCGATCCGGCGTTGAGGTAAAAGAAGGCGATTCGCTGGCTATCTGGGTACAGG
>JAYTRQ010000509.1:0-4044 GCA_043746125.1 Armatimonadota bacterium
GGAGGCGTTCGGGGCGCGGTGGAACATACTCTCGCCCGTGAAGACACCGCCGACCGAGACGCCGTAGAGGCCGCCGACGAGCGCCCCCGACGGGTCCCAGGCCTCGACGCTGTGAGCGCCTCCCTCACGGTGCAGAGCACGGTAGGCATTCACCATTGGGGACGTGATCCAGGTCCCCTCCTGGCCCGGCCGGGGCGACGCCCGGCAGGCGGTGATGACATCGTCAAAGGCCTGGTCAATGGTGAAAGTTAGGTTTGAACGACGCCGGGTGCGGGCCAGGCTCTGGGGCACATGCAGGCGGTCGAAGTCCAGGACGGCCCGGAGCGTCGGGCAGAACCAGAGCAGGGGATAGCCCGTCATGGGCCAGGGAAAAATGCCCTGCCCATAAGCAAATCGCAGCGTTTCGGGTGTGAGTGGCCCGCCGACGCCGACCACGTCGGCGTCGCCCGCCTGCCGGGGAGGAATAAACTGAGGCATAATGGTATACTTGGCTATCTTGGTTCCCGCCACGCCATCTCAGCCACCTCGCTCCGCCCTCGTCCAACTGCTGGGGGCGTGTGCGCTCTCGGTCGCCCTCTGGTTCGTGCCGGTGGCTTCTTATGCGCTCTACCCTCTGCGGTTGTTCGTGACTTTCATCCACGAGGGCAGTCATGCCCTCGCGGCGGTGCTGACGGGTGGAATGGTGGCCCAAATCCGCGTACAGCCGGACGCTTCGGGCGACACGCTGACGTCGGGCGGGTGGGGAATCGTGATCGTCATGGCGGGGTATTTGGGTGCGATGGCCTACGGAGCCGGGATGCTTGCTTTGGCCCGGCGGCCCGGCTCGGCCCGTGCAGTCTTGGGCGCTTCAGGCCTGCTCATCCTGCTGCTTGATCTGTTTCTGGTGCGAAACTGGTTCGGCTTCGGTTGGGGCCTCGCCATCGGTGTAGGTCTCCTGCTGGCGGCCCGGCGGCTTTCGGCCCGTGCCGCCGAACTGGCCGCGCTGTTTCTGGGCGTCCAGTGCGTCATCAACGCCCTCTACGACCTGAAGGCCCTGGTGGGCCTGTCCGTGCCGGGCGGTCCGGTTTCGGATGCCGTGCTGATGTCCCGGATCATCCCCCTGCCCCCCGCCGTCTGGGCCGTCCTCTGGTGCGGCCTGGGCCTCGTCATCCTCTTCGCGGCCCTGCGTCCGTATTGGGGAACCCACCCAAGGCAAGTTGCTTCCCTCCCGCCCTCCGGGTCTGCCAGTGCAGAAGCGGGAGGGGGAGGAGGAAGGCTGTGACGTGGGGCGCTCCTGACGGCAACCAGTCAAGACGGACCACCACCCGCGCCTAAACCTCCTCCCCCTCCCGCTTCTGCACTGGCAGACCCGGAGGGCGGGAGGGAAGCGACTTGTCGCGGGTGGGTCACACCCGCTTCCAACTCCGTTTTGCCGCCGCGCCTGCCGCGAAGAACGCCTCGATCTCGTCCGCATCCCCCTCAGACACCGCCCGCTCTAGAACGTCTAATTCGGCCCGGAACAGGCGCAGGGCGTCCCGCAGGGCGTCCCGGTTGGTCAGGCAGACGTCCCGCCAGATCTCCGGGGACGAGGCCGCGACCCGCGTGGCGTCCGTGAAACTGCCCGCCGTCAGGCGCTGCGTCTGCGGGTGCCGCGCCTGCATCCCCGCCGCCTGGCGCATTAGGGCCGAGGCCATCATGTGCGGCAGGTGGCTGGTCACGGCCAGCATGGCGTCGTGGTCGTCGGCGGTCAGCGTCAGCGTCGCCGCCCCGACCTCCCGCGCCAGCATCTCCACTGCCTCCCGCGCCTGCGGGTCCGTCTCCTCTGTAGGCGTCACAGCCCAGGTCGCCTCAGAGAACAAGAGGGCCGTTGCCGCCTCCACACCCGTCTCCTCCGACCCCGCCATCGGGTGTCCGCCGACGAAGTTAGGGGCGCCTGTGCTTGCCGCCACGATCGCGCCCTTCGTGCTGCCGACGTCCGTGACAATCGCGCCGGGCTTGGCACGAGCCAGCGTCCCACCCAGCGTCCGCACGATATGGCCGACCGTCGTACACAGGATGATCAGATCAGCCTCGGCCAGCATGGGGTAGGGGTCCGTCGTACCTTCATCAATCGCGCCCAGCGCGACGGCACGGTCCAGCCGCTCCCGGCTGCGTCCGACGCCGACGACCCGGCCCGCGATTCGCCGGGACTTCATCGCCATGCCGAGTGATCCACCGATCAAGCCCACGCCGACGATGGCTACGGTCTCGAACCGAATGGGTAGGCGTCGCCCGTCCGAAAAATGCGCGTCATCCATTTATTTCTTCCCATTCACCTTGGGTTTGATCTGGAAATGCGGCTCAAGGTACGCCATCTGCGGCCTGTCTTGCCCGTTCTTCGGTTCCACGCTAAACATATAGTCGCCCCACCACGGCCCAGCTGACCACCACGTATACCCGATCCAGACGTCCGGATTCTTCTCCATGAACGTCAGGGTAGCATCCACGGCCGTCGCCGCTTCGGGACTGTCCACTGCCCCAAACTCGCCCAGGAAGCCCCGCACGTGGTTTTTGCGGCACCAGAGCGTGAAGTCTTTCAATCGCTCTACACCGATCGTTGGGCTGGTGACCATTGGCTTCGATCCCGAACTATCCGAGTCGAAGTAGAAATGCACTTCAAACACGTAATGGTTCGCGGGATCTTTGAGTTTCAGCATCGCGACGTCGTTGCCGTTCGCCGCCCAGCCCTGTGCGCTGGTCCAGCCGTTACCCGGCACGAGAATCAGGTTCTTCGCGCCCGCCTTGCGGATGGCGGCGACGGCCGCGTTCGCCGCATCGAACCATTGCCCGGTCGGCATATCGTGCGGCTCGTTCATCAGGCCGAACCAGACCTTCGGGTTGTCCTTGAACTGGAACGCCATTTTCCCCCAGAAGTCGGCGAAGACGGCGTCCGGCACGTCCGGCCCGCCGATGACTTTGTCATAGTACCGGGCGTAGTTGTGTGGGTCCAAAAGAACCGTCAGGCCCTTTCCTGTGGCCGTCGTGACGACCTTCTTGTAGCGCTCTAGCTCGGTCGGGTCCAGCGGTCCATTCGCTTCCGGCTGGAGAATAGGCCACTGGAAGGGGAACCGGATGACGTTCGCGCCCTTCGAGACGAAGTAGTCCATTTCCGCGACCGTGGGGTAGGTGAAGTTCTTGTCGTAAGTTGACCGCTCGCCCGGTTTTGGGTTGCCGAACTCGCCGCCCGCGATGTTGACGCCGGTAAACGCCAGCGGGTGCGCCACGTGCGGTCGGGGCGGGTCGGGCTTGATAGGGGCGGTAGGCCCGGTCAGCCCGACATCATCCACGTAAAACGTCGGCGCGGCATCGGCCGAGTCGTTCTGGATCAGGAACCCTGTCAAATCGGCCGCCTTGGAGACGCCGAGATTGGCCAGCGACATTGTTACCTGCGTCCATTTGTTCGCTTCCGGCGTGGGTACGCTCACGCCCCCCTGCTGCTTGTTGGCGATGCTGGCCTTGACCACCAAATGATTCTGCCCACCGGTCGGCCCACTGTTGATCCAGAATGTCAGCGCCCCGTACTTGGAGGCCTCGAACGGGGCCGCTGCCCGCAGTTCCAGCGCCCCGTAGCTACCGGCTGCCACCGTGACTTTGATAGAGTGCATCCCGCCGTGTACAGGCGTGGCATTGTTCAGGTCGCTCGCCGCCCAGCTGTAATTGCCCCAGCCCGGAGCGAGCTGATCATCATAGATCGTCTGCTGCGCCCGTGCCCCAGTTCCGGTCAGTGCGGCCAGCAGCAATGTCCCGACGATCTGCAAGCTTCGCGCTCGTCGCCTTGTCGTTATCATTCTTGTCCCTCTTCAGTCTGCCGGTACGCCCGGCGGAGGCGGCCAGGTGCCCTCCAAAGTTGGGGCTGTTCCTACAGCCCGCCGCTCCGCCGCGCTGCTCGAACTCACGCCGCCAGCGAAGGAGCAGCCCTTCGGTGATCTGATGCTCGCGGCAAAGCTGGGCGGGTCGTTTCTGGCCGCTCTGGATTTAGCGGCATAGGTCGAGCTTGAATTCCCGCGTGAATGTGCGCGGGGATTT
>JAYTRQ010000510.1:0-4043 GCA_043746125.1 Armatimonadota bacterium
TCCGCCGCCCGGAATGCGCCCCACTTCACGTCGCCTGTCAGCATGCCCGTCCAGGCGATCCGGTCCGCGACGCCCAGCGAGGCCGCCCGCCGCGCCAGATCGGCCCCCCACCCCATCTGGTCCGGCCCCGCCATGACCAGATGCAGGGCAGGGTCGGCTGCCGCAACCTGCGCGAACGCCTCGATCAGCAGGTCACACCCTTTCTTGACGTGGATGCGGCTCAGGAACAGCAGCAGGCGCTTCCCTCGAAGCTCAGGATACCGTGCCAAAAATGCCGCCTTCTGCACTGATGCATCACCTACCGGCCCCGCCGTGCCGTAACTGACCACCACCTCATTCGCCCAGTAAAGGCGGAAGGACTGACGGGCCAGTAGCTTCTCCTCTTCGCAGGTGAACAAGACGGCCTGCGCGTCTCGGAGCACGCGATACTCGCCCCAAGGCCAGTACAGGCTCTTTTTCAGGTGCTTCAGCGGAAAGGTCCGCTTGAACCAGGGGTCCAGCATCCCGTGCGTGTAGACGAAATAGGGTGTCCCAGTTCCCCGCAGCGCCCGCCGGACGGCGAAGCCTGGATATTGCCAGAGGCCGTTGACGATCACTGCATCGAAACGGGCGGCGTTCTGCCGCAGCCAGGGAAGCATCTTCGGCGCAAAACAGTAGCCCGACTTGCTCGGGCCAAGCGCATGTACCGTAAGGCCCAGATCACGCAGCCACGGGGCTTCGGGATCGTCCGCAGAGGCCACTTCGACGTGATGCCCCATCTGCACCAGTACCACGCTCGTCTGCCGCGTCCCCTCCATGACGCCGCCGTGGGCGGGGTCGGCGGAGGAGATTACTTGTAGAATGTCCACTCGATGTCCTTCACTCTAGAGGCCCGGAGGCTCACGCCGCATATAGGCACCGCGCGGTTGAGGGCAGCAGCCTCAGCGCCACTCTCTCAAGGTATTCTTTCGACTAGGCTATTCTTTCAGCTGCCGAGGAGCGTCACCCGGCATCGTTCCCACCGATGGGGCCGCCCTGCGGGAGGCTCAGCTTCCTACCCAGAAGGCGTGCCCCGCCGAGTCTGGCCTGACGCTGCTTCGCCTCCTGAATCCGCACCTGTGCGCGCATCGCGAACGAGACGAGGAAGAGGATAAAGTATGCCACGACCACGAAGACCAGAGGAGTTTGCAGGATGAGTGGGATTTGGTCCGCGATGATCGCCTCAGAGAAGGTGTGTGGCATCATAAGGATGAAGCAGAGGGCGTAGATGTTCTGCCAAAGGCGGAGGCTGATTACCAAGCTGTAGGCCCACAGGAGAGAGAACATGATGAGAAAAGGAATGCAGAAAGCGCCCGGCCAACTGAAGCTGGCAAACGAGTCGCAGAAGAAGCCCATGGAAATGCCCGTCCCGTGATCTTTTTTGTTCAACATCCCCGATACGCGATGCGCGATGACCGTGTTGGGCGAGCCGATGGGCTTATCTGGGAGCAAGAACCGAGGCGGGACGGTGAGAAAGCCAGGGGTGATGGTGTCCATTTCTGAGTCACACTGCCGCGTCGCAACGTCTATGACGGCATCCGCAACATTAATCTGCGAAAAACGATCCAGCGTCGGATAAGCCTTTCCATAGTAGTAGAACTTCCAGGCAGTCTTCTTCTTGGACTCGTACGCCAACTGCTGATATTTCACCGGGTCCGAGATGACGTCGATCAGGGCGCCCGCTGCTATCTGGATGTTTTTCTGCATGTCTGGAGTGCGGACGATGCTACGCGCGTAAAGGGCATAAGGGAAAAAGATGAATTGCGCCACGTAGGCCCCGACCAGAATGACCCCAAGATGGATCGGGCGGAACCGGAACCGGAACGCATAGCAGGTTAGGAAGTAAATGCCGACCGCGTCGGGGAGCGCCTCGCGGTTGGCACCGATGATACCCAGGACCACCACGACGACGAGCGGGACGAGGTTTACGGGGCCGATGCTGCGGCGCCCCTGCGAAGAAGAGATCGTGTAGGCCGTGCCCGAGGCGATGGCTAGTGGGAACAAGAACACGACGGCTTGCAATAGGCCAAACAGGCCGCCGGTGGTCTGCGCGCCCGTCTCGGCATTCACCGCGGTGGCGCGGGTGAACAGGGCCTGGAACAGAAAAAGTGCTGTCGAAATATAGGCGATCCACATCAGGCGTGTCGGGTCGGTCTCCGGCGCGAAGAGCGGCGGTCGGCGCGCAAGGCGTGTGCGCTTGAACAGGACCACCGCCAGGTAGATCCCGAACATCCCGGCGTCATAAACGCCCATGGTCGTCAGGGGTTGTAGGAGGTGGCTGTCGGCGGGCTGCCAGAACAGGACCTTGGCGATCTGGGAGACCAACACGTTCTGCGCGGCGAGGTAGAATACAGTCGCGCCGAGCAACGACATCAGCCCCCCCACCGCCATAACCGCACCGTATGTCAGCAGGCAGAAGAGGGCCACGAGGGCTGTGAAGGCCGGCTCGGTGCCGCAACAGAGTTGTAAGGTCAGCAAGAGCATGATCGAGAGGGACCAGTAGAACGGCTTCCAGTCCCGGCGCATGAGTACGGTCCCTATGTGCAAGGCATTCATAGTCATTTCTAAGTTTCTTTCAGGGCATCAAAGAGGTACTGCGCTTCAAAACCTGCTCGTTCACATGGCTGTCAAGAACAACAAATGCAAGAAACGTGCCAAAGCCGTCCGTCTTACCTGCCAGCAGGCGCTTCTACCGGCGGAGGGCGCACGCTCAGGGCGCGACGGCTCCTGCCTTGCGGCGTGCGCGGTGCTCGGACATGAACCTCCGCTCGAATGCCAGATGGAATAGGTAGGCCGCTACCAGAACAACGGGGATGCCCGCGAGATCAAGAGCGAAGGCCGGCACAGGTGAAAAGTGCCCGCTCGACCACTGGTTTAGTTTCAAGACGATCGGTATGTGAACGAGATAAAGGCTATAAGAGAAGGCGCCGAGGCGCATAGCCCAAGAGGACTCCAGCAGGCGCAAGACCATCGGGAGTCTTCGGTCGGACTCAAGGCTGGCGGCATGGGCACAGCGGGTGCAAAACACAATCAAGCACATTGTGGCAAGGCCCACTAGAACATCGAGACCGACCGCAAAGCACAATGCGGCATTGCCATATGGGAAAGGGTGAAAATCGAGAATGATCGCAATAGAAAAGAACAGACAAAAGGCCACAGCGGCGAGTGTCCCCCAAGGCGGCATCTGGTACAGACGTTGCATCCGCGGCTCTGGGGAGAAGCTGATTAGAGCACCTGCCATCCCCATTGCGAACAGGCCCACATACCAGGGACTGGCCCACACGAAATTGTGCTCTTTGGGGAGAGTCATCAGCGGAACGATGCCGATCAGCAGACCCACGACGATAGGTACGACCAAGCCGAAGCGGCGCCAGAGAGGCAGAAGAAGCAGCGGAAACAGGAAATATATCTGCCACTCGACAGACACACTCCACATGGAGCTTTCGATACTGCCGTTCCACCTCCCATAATCAACCCAGTTTTGCAGCAAGAAGATGTGCGAGACGACGTTTCTTGCCGTCAGATCATCCGCATGGACGTTGTGAGAGAAATCACCGATGGCGCTCCCGAGATGTTTTGCCGTCAGCAGTAGGGCGATGATAATCGCCATCGCGGCATAGTAAGGCGGCAGGATGCGGAGGGTTCGCCTCTTGATGTAGTCCCAGAACCCGCCTCGGAGGCGACCGTCGGCGGAGCGAGCGACTGGCAGCATCAGACTGTAGCCGGAAAGAACGATGAAAATACCCACCGCGCTACGCCCGAAGTGGGTCCATTCCCATGCCAGAACAAGCCCAAAAGGCAAGCCTGGGGGGGTTCCCATGTGGAACAACATGACATAGAATGCAGATAACCCACGTAGCCCATCCAAGAAGCCGAGCCTGACCCGCCCAGACTGGCCAGGGGCGGCATCTATGGGGGAGGGCGCCGGATATTTGGCAGCAGCAGATAAAGACATAAGGGGCGTCCTAACGAACTTACTCAACTTCGTAGTGTCTTCTTCAAGTGGTCCGACAGCCGCAGACACA
>JAYTRQ010000511.1:0-4039 GCA_043746125.1 Armatimonadota bacterium
GCCTCCCTGCGCCAAAACTTCGGCTATAAGTTGCTTGCGGTTCTCTTCGCGGTTGGCCTGCACTTCTACGCGGCGAGCCTGGCCGGCGCACACCCGCCGCATGTGCTGATCCTGCCGCTCTCCATCCGCAACCTGCCGCCCGGCGTCATCCTGGACGAGAAGGACGTTCCCCCCGTTACCCTGACACTGGACGGCCCGGCGGACGAGATCAACAAACTCACTGATGCCAGCGTCACGGCCTCGGTGGATCTTGCCCACGCCCGGCCCGGTAAGACGGCGCCCCTGACGGTGCGGGTTGCCGGCCTGCCGGCTGACGTCACCACGGAGGGCGACCCCAAGCCGGTTTCGCTCCTGCTCCAGCCTCGCCGCCGCCGCCTCCTGCCGATCAGTGCCGAAGACGTCGGAACCGCGCCGGCGAACTATGCCTTCACGACGGCCGTTCTGGCGCCGCGCGAAGCGGTCATCACCGGCACGCGTGAGTCCGTGGCCTCAGTCTCCCGACTCGTCGCGCAGCCTGACTCGGATGCGTCGCCCGGCCCCGTGGATGATGACTTCACACTCACTGCTGTTGACGCCGGCGGCAGCCCCGTTGGGGACGTCACGATCACGCCGCCCACCGTCCACGTTCGCATGGGGCTGACTCGCTTTCTGGCTCAGAAGTCGCTGGTCGTCAGCGCGGACGTCACCGGCACGCTGCCCTCCACCTATCGTTTCGGCAGCATCCAGGTCTCTCCCGCCGTAGTCACGGCCGAGGGCCAGCCGGAGCGGCTGGCTCCGATCGGGACGCTGATGACGGCCCCCATTGACGTCTCCGGCGCGACTAGCGACGTCGTACGCCGCGTCGAACCGGTCGTTCCGTTCGGCGTCACTCTGTCCCCGCGTGGGCCGATCACAGTGACCATTCACGTCATTGCCCCGCCCGCGTCCGCCCCGGTGGCTCCGCAGATCGCCCCAACCCCCGTTGCACCTTAGCGTACTTTTAGGAGAATATACTTCTTTCATGGCCGATAAACTGTTTGGAACCGACGGCGTCCGTGGCGTCGCTAACACGGAACTCACTCCCGCCCTCGCGCTTGCCCTGGGAGCCGCCGCCGCCCGCGTTTTAGGGCGAGGCCACGTGCCCCGCTTCGTTCTGGGCCGCGACACGCGCATCTCCGGCACCCTGCTGGAATCCGCCCTCGCCGCCGGCCTATGTTCACTGGGCGCTCAGGTCGTTACGGCGGGTATTGTGCCCACACCGGCCGTCGCCGGGATTGTGCGCCTCGAAAACTTTGACGCGGGCGTGGTCATTTCTGCCTCGCACAATTCGTTTGAGGACAACGGCATTAAGTTCTTTGGGGGCGATGGCTACAAGCTGGATGACGTGCTGGAAGCCGAGATCGAAGCCCAATTACCCTTTGTAGACACTTGGGCGCGGCCTTCGGGCGCGGGCGTCGGGCGGCTGACGCACGATCCGCACCTGCGAGACCTGTACGCCGAGCATCTGGAAGACACGATGGAACACGTCCGCCTGTCCGGCCTCCGGGTCGTGCTTGACGCCGCGAACGGCGCGAACTCCGAACTCGGCCCACGCGTCCTAACAGACCTGGGCGCGGACGTCACCGCGCTCAACTGTGCCCCGGACGGCGTCAACATCAACGCCGGCTGCGGGTCGCTCCATCCCGAATCGATGATGCGGCTGACTTTGGAAAAGGGCGCTGACGTCGGCATCGCGTTTGATGGGGACGCGGACCGCGTGATCCTGTCGGACGAAAAGGGCCGCAAGGTGGACGGTGACCGCATTATGCTGCTTATCGGGCGTCACCTGGCCTCGCAGGGGAAGCTGACGAATGGGACCGTCGTTGGGACCATTATGAGCAACATGGGCCTGGAAGCCGCCCTTTCCGCGTCGGGGCTGACCCTGCTCCGCACCGCCGTCGGCGACCGCTATGTCTCTGAGGTCATGCGCCGCGACGGTCACGTGCTGGGCGGCGAGAAGTCCGGGCATCTGATCTTCGGCCACCTGACCACGACGGGCGACGGCCTGCTGACGGCCTTACAGGTGCTGAAGGTGATGCGCGAGACCAGCCGGACGCTGTCGGCCTTGTCCGACCAGATGACCGAGTACCCACAGGTGCTGCTCGGCGTCCGCGTCCGGGACCGACAGACCTGGCAGTCCGACCAGGACATCCAGAAATGCATCGCAGACGCCGAGGCGCAGTTGTCAGGACGCGGCCGGGTGAACGTCCGCGCCTCCGGCACGGAGAAACTGGTGCGCGTTATGGCGGAAGGCCCCGATCAGGCGGAGATAGACGCCCTTGCGAAAGGCATCATCGCCCTCGTCCGCGAGAGGGTAGGGGAGTAGGAGGGGCTTCCTACTCCCCCAGCCAAACCACTTCCACTCCCGTCAAAAGCGGCGGCAGCCGCCGCGCCAAGACCCGCATCCCCGGCGTCTCCGTCGCTTCATGCCCTGCATCCAGCAAGGCCAGCCCGCGCGAGGACGCCTCCCAGAACTCGTGGTGTCGGACATCGCTCGTCACGAAGGCGTCTGCGCCTGCCGCTTGCGCGGCTTCTGCGAGAAATGCCCCCGCCCCGCCGCAGACGGCTACCCGCAAGATCATCCGGTCTGGATCACCCATGCCCACGCGCAGGGCATTCGCGCCCCCGCAGTTCAGTGCCCCCTCCACGAACTTGGCGAAGTCCGCCAAAGGACGAGGCGAGGCCAGATCGCCGATCCGGGGCAAGGCCGGCCCGCCTTCTGCGCCCAGCGGCCTCACCTCCTGCAATTCCAGAACCTGCGCCAGCGTATCGTTGATACCACCCGCTGCCCTGTCCCAGTTCGTGTGCATCGCGTATAGCCCGATGCCAGCTTTGACAAGCGTGGCGACCGAGTGCGAGACGGGGTCTTTCCCCAGTCGTTTGAGTGGGTGGTAGATTAACGGGTGATGAGCGACGACCAGCTCAACGCCTTCCAAAGCGGCCCGCGCCGCGATTTCGGGCGTGGCGTCCAGGCAGACGCCGACCTTCGTGACGTCGTCACTTTCGCCCGCGATCAGCAGGCCCACCGGGTCCCCCTCTAAAGCCGTCTCTTCCGGCGCCAGCCCCCGCAGGACGCCCAGAATGTCGTCAATCTTCATGTCTTCGCCTCCGTTGCGCCCATTGTACCAGACAGGCCCCCGCCTGTGGGTATAGTAACTGTGTAGCAGTGATCTGCAACCAACGGCCGTGTCCCGTGTCTGTAGCATCGGAGGTGCCCAATGATCCGCAAAATTTTTGCCCCTGTCTCGGTTCTGTTCGTTGTGTTCGCCCTCGCCATCGGCGTCTGGGCGCAGCAGCCCGCACCCGTAGACGCCAGTCAAGACCCTGTCTACCAGACGCTTTCGACGAGCAACGTTTATGTGGACCCGCTGATCCACGAAGTAGACACGCAAAAACTCGAGCAGGCGGCAATGCAGGCGCAAGGAAACCCGCATACGCGGGTCAAGATCGCCATTCTCTACAACCTGCCCGACCAATATCAAAGCCGCAGCCAATACGCCGCCGGATTGCAGCAAAATCTGGGGCTGGATAAGAATGGCCTGATCCTCGTCGTCTGGCGGGGCAGACAGGCGGGCGTTCAGGTTGTGACCGGGGGGCTGGACGCGGACGAAAAAACTCGGCTGGCGCGGCAGTACGCGCCCGCTGTGAAAGCAAACCTGACCGACGGGACGGCCGCACTTGCCCAGGCGCTTGCCGGCGACATCAACGGGCGGGAATACAGGGGGGCCGCTGGGCTTTGGGTGGTTTTTTTGCTGGTGATCGTCGTGGTCGCAGCCCTGCTCATCTCGGCCTCCCGGCGCAAGAAACGTGCGATGATGGAAGCGCGGGTTCCCGTACAGGCGCTTCGGGAGAACGTCCTGAGCGGCATCGAGTACGTGGATGGCTACATGGACACACTGCCCAAGAACAACCCCGACTCGGACCAGGTCAGGATCTTCCGGCAGGCGGCCTCAGCCAAGTACGAGCAGGCCGCCAAGATCTTGGACCGCGCCACCGAAATGACCGACCTGAACCGGGCGAA
>JAYTRQ010000512.1:0-4036 GCA_043746125.1 Armatimonadota bacterium
GATAGGATCCGACCCGATACGATCCGACTCCCCCAGAATTGGGGACGGGGGGCTTCCCGAGCATTTTAGGAGCCAGAAATGACTGAGATCGTGACCGACAACGTGATCGAGAACGTGATCGAGACGCGCGGGCTGACCCGCTACTACGGGCGGCGCTGCGTCGTGGATACCTTGGATCTGGCGGTGCCGCGTGGCTGCGTGTTCGGGTTTTTAGGCCGCAACGGTGCGGGCAAGAGCACGACCATTCGGATGCTGCTTGGCCTGGTCGCCCCAACGCGCGGGACGGCCTCCGTCCTGGGCTATGACAGCACGCGCCTCCCCGCCGAGGCCCGCGCCCGGATCGGCTATCTGGCCGAAGGCCACCACGTCTACGGCTGGATGACCGTCCGCGAGGCAGGCCGCTTCCAGGCCGCCTTTTACCCTAAGTGGAACGGGCGCGTCTTTAACGGCGTCACCAAGCACTTCGGGCTGACAGACACGGCGAAGGCGGGCGACCTGTCGCGCGGCGAGCGGGCCGGCCTGGCCCTCGCCCTGACCCTCGCCCCCCAGCCGGAACTGCTGATCCTGGACGACCCCGCCCTCGGTCTGGACCCGGTCGCCCGGCGCGGGCTTCTGCAGTCCATGATCTATCTGACGCGGGAGGGCGGGCAGACCGTCTTCTTCTCCTCGCACCTGCTGTCCGACGTCGAGCGCGTGGCCGACCGCATCGCCGTTTTAGATGGCTCGCTGCTGCGGGCCGACTGCGCCCTGGAGACGTTCCGGTCCCGTGTGCGCCAGTACGTGCTGACGTTCCCCGGCCCGGCCCCCACCCTGCCGGCTTTGCCGGGCCTCTTGCAGACGTTCCGGGCCGGGCGCGAGGCGACCGTGACCCTGGCTTCCGGGGATGCCGACACGGAGCGGCGGCTTTCACAATTAGGCGCGGACAGCGTCACCGAGTCATGCCTGGGCCTGGAAGACGCCTTCGTGGCCTATCTGGGCGACCGGGGCGAGAAGAGCTTCTTTTTGGAAGACGCCGCGACGGAAGGGGAAGCGCAATGACCGATCTGAAAGCGATGTTCTGGAAGGAGTGCCGGGAGAACGTCAACTGGGCCATCCTGGGGACGCTGGGTCTGTCCCTGACCCTAGCCTATTTGGTCTACAACGACGGCGCAAGCCCCACCCTCTCCACAGTCTGGAACAACGCGACCCTGACCCTGACATTGGGGGCGCCTTTCACCGGGCTGGCGCTGGGCCTACTGCAAATCCTGCCCGAGACGCGCCGGGACCGGTGGGCGTTCCTGGTCCACCGGCCCGCCTCGCGGACCCGGCTGTTCTTCGGCAAGGTCCTGCCGGGCCTGTTCCTGTACGGGCTGATGACGCTCCTACCTCTGTGCGGCCTGCTGGCCTGGTACGCGCACTCCTCCCGCCTGGCCGGGCCGTTCGACGCCCGTTTCCTGCTGGGGCCGTTCGCCGCTATCCTAGGGGGTCTGGCCTTCTACTTCGCCGGGCTGCTCATCGCCCTGCGGCCCGCCCGCTGGTACGGCAGCCGGACTCTGCCTATCGTACTCGCGCTCCTCGCGCCTTGCGCCGTCACGGCCGCCCCGGAGTTCTGGCAGACGGCGGGCGTCAGCCTTGTCGTGGCGGCCATTCTGGCGTTCGCCGCCTGGGGCAGCTTCACCACGACCGGCCAGTACGTCGGGCAGACCAAACCGGCCCGGTTCGCGCTGGGCCTGATCCTGCTGGTGGGGAGTGCGGGCGTCACCGTGGCCCTGCTGACGACGCTGTTCACATTCGCCGAGGGCCTGTTCCCCCGTCAGCTTGGGCCGGACTCCGCTAGCGCTTTCAAGAGCGCCAAGTACGAGTTTGACGCCCAGGGCCGCCCCTACCTGGTTCGCGACGAGGGCGACGCCGACGGCCACGTACGCCAGACCGTCACGGATGCGGCTGGGAAGGTCGTCCCGCCGAGGGAGTGGCGAAATCGCCCGGCGAAAAGCCCGCTGCTGACGTTCACCCCGCTCTACACAAGCTCGCCGGGCGACAACTGGGGCCGGTACAGCGATCCGGGCCGCTACGTGCAGATGCTCGGGACGGAAACGACGGACCCGCAGGGGCAGACGCAAAGGGCCTGGTACTACGTGTCCTCCGCCCGCCAGATCGTCGGCTATGACGTCCACGGGGCGAGCCTGCCGCCCGCGTCCCGCGCCACCCTCTACGGTTCCCTCGGCCCGCGCGGCTTCTCCCCGAAGGCGGACGAGGCCGGGCGCTTCGAGGCGGGCGCGTCCTTCACGGTCGAAGGCGGCCTGTCCCTGATCCGCTCCCGCCACGCCCTGTACGTGTATGACACAGCCCGCCGGACCGTCCGGCTGCTCCAGGCTTCCCAGAGTGTGGCAGGCATCGAGGGGATTACGTCGTCGCCGGAGGCGGGCTTGCTCGTCCAGGCGGACGGTCTGTACACTGTCTACGCCGGGGACCGGGTGCGGTTCACGACGCCCTCCAACGACCCCCCGGCTGCCTACGAAGTGGGGGTAGCCGTCCCGCCGGGCGGCTCCCCCTTCTACTTCCAGTATCAGCGGTGGGAAGCGGGCCGGGTGAACCTGCACCTGGTCACGGTCGGCGGGGACGGCCGCGTGCTGGGGACGAAAACGCTGCCGGAGCCGCCCGCCTCCGCCCCGTCCCTCCCCCGGCTGTCCCTGCGGGCCGCCCTCGCCCTGCTGCTGGTCCCGCCCGCGCTCATCGCCCCCGCCACCGCCTCCCTCCTCTGGGGAAGCGACGTCAAGCAGTTCGTCCTGATGGCCCTGCTGTCCGTCCCCGCCGGCCTGCTCTCGGCCGCCCTGGCCTGGGGCATCAGCCGCCGCCTGGGCGACACGCGGCGGACCCAGTTCGCGTGGGCCTTCGGCGTCTTCTGGCTGGGGATTTACGGCGTCCTGATGCTGACGGCCCTGCGCGAGTGGCCCGCCCGCGTCCCATGCCCGAACTGCGGGCGCAAGCGCGTCGTCACCCGCGCGGCGTGCGAACACTGCGGCGCGGCCTTTGACCGGCCCGCGCTCGACGGTACGGAGATCTTTGACGGGGAGAGGCTGGACGGTGAGGGGCGGGCGGAGGCGCGTGAGGCGGTGGTGCCGTAGGGGCGGGAGCGGGATGCGCGAGGGGATGAATCCCTCTCGCTAGAAGAGCGTCCTTCGGACGGGCTGGGAGCATCACGGTTACCCCGAGTCTCGCCCGGAGGGCGTCCATTCAGCGAGTGGGATTTATCCCCTCGCACGTCTTGTGAAAAGAAACCGAACCGAAACCCAGACGACTCACGTTACTTCTCATAAGCTACCCGCCCGGAGACACCCGATGCCCGTCCCAAACACCCGCCGCCACGATGCCCGGGCCTTCACGCTGATCGAGCTGCTCGTCGTCATCGCCATCGTGGCGATCCTCGCGGCCCTGCTGTTCCCGACGTTTGCCAGGGTGCGCGAGAACGCCCGCCGCGCTGCCTGCGCCTCCAACCAAAAGCAGATCGGCCTGGCGTTCCTCCAGTATGTGCAGGATACCGACGAGACGTTCCCCTGGTCGTACAGCACGGACACCGGCGAGATCGTCAACTGGCCCCTTGAAGTCGGCGCGTACTTAGGCGGCCCGAAGGCCGTGGGCGACAAGTCCGGCGGCCTGAACTGCCCGGACTCCAACGTCAATGGGCAGACGTACGCGACGAACGGCCAGATCATCGGCCTGCTGGACACGACTGACATTGCGCTCCCGGCTGGCTTCTACCGCACCGTCGTCGGTTTAGCCCGCATTGACTCGCCGAGCACGATCGTCCTGCTGGCCGACGCCAACACGAACACGAGTCAGGGGTTCGGCCTGTCCGCGATGGAGGTCGCCTACCCGCACGCCGCTGACATCCGGGACCACACGGCCGAGAACTGGGACCAGGGCTGGCTGGGCGGCGGCCAGTACAACAACAAGCAGACCGCCTGGCGGCATGGGGGCGGGGCGAACTTCCTCTACGCCGACGGCCACGACAAGTACGCCCGGCCCGGCGGCCTCCGCGACGAGAACTGGGACGTCC